>NZ_JBGOBM010000003.1:0-285740 GCF_041475995.1 Chryseomicrobium imtechense
TACTTGTTCTTCCCTCACAACAGAGTTTTACGATCCGAGAACCTTCTTCACTCACGCGGCGTTGCTCCATCAGACTTTCGTCCATTGTGGAAGATTCCCTACTGCTGCCTCCCGTAGGAGTCTGGGCCGTGTCTCAGTCCCAGTGTGGCCGATCACCCTCTCAGGTCGGCTACGCATCGTCGCCTTGGTGAGCCGTTACCCCACCAACTAGCTAATGCGCCGCGGGCCCATCCTGTAGTGACAGCCGAAGCCGCCTTTCAACACCGGACCATGTGGTCTGGTGGATTATTCGGTATTAGCCCCGGTTTCCCGGAGTTATCCCAATCTACAGGGCAGGTTGCCCACGTGTTACTCACCCGTCCGCCGCTGAATCTGGAGGAGCAAGCTCCTCCAGATTCCGCTCGACTTGCATGTATTAGGCACGCCGCCAGCGTTCGTCCTGAGCCAGGATCAAACTCTCCATAAAAGAGAACTTAATAGAAGCTCATTTTGTTGCTGGCATCATAATGATGTCCATTTTTGAACGTCCATCACAACCGTTTATAGGAAGCGACTTGGTTCGTGTTTGCGTCACGCACACCCAACGGGGGTCGGGGCGGTGACGCTCTATCTTGACGTCTTGCATGTTCAGTTTTCAATGTTCATATGTCGTCTTGGGACAACTTTCATATAGTAACAAAACATTCGATGTGTTGTCAACTATTTGTTTCGTCTTGTTTTGGCGACCTCTGTATCTTAGCATCGTTTCGGACAGAACGTCAACGCTTTTTCGAAACTTTTTCGTTACTTTTTTCAATTTCTGATTCAATCACAAGATGATGTTAGTCCGACAATAGATTGGCACAACATATCCGGCAAGCTTATTGTCTTTACACGTAGAATCAATTTCTCCAGCTACCTAAATCAAGCTGTATATACCGATTTCAGCGTTATATGAAAATAAAGACCATTTAATTTCCAAAGGACAAGATAATAGAGCTCCTCACCCTTTCCTCTACTTCGAAATAAAAAAACCACTCAACTTATTGTTGAGCGGCTTGCTGCTTCCGAGCTTTGCGTCGTTCTTCACGCTTCGCAAGGTCAATTTCAGATTGTTTGTTGTACTTCGGTAACGCCAGAAGTTGAAATGCGTTGACCGCCAATATTGGGAATAACAATAATGTCACCCAGCTATCCACACCTTCAGCGCGTACCATGAGCACTGGCAACCATTCTAATGTAGAAATAACAATCATGAAGAACATCGCAGAAATCAATGCATGTTTCTTTGTCAGACGTGCTTTGATCATGGCAACGGTCACACCAGTTCCAATCAGGACAAGAAGTAGTCCAAGATACAATAGTAACTGTTCAGTGGATGCTGATCCTGGGCGGAATCGGAAGATGATTAAATCTCCGATGACAATGATGATAAGTAAAACCTGGACCCAGTTCCAAAGTGTAAGGCTCTTAAAAATATTGACGCCCATCTGATGAATTGTTAAATACGCAAAAAATCCCATCTGAGCAATAACACTTACAGTGAACCCCATAACGACCATAAAGACAAAAGCCGCTGTGAATTCTCCCCACTCACCCGCTTGGAAGTATTGGGCGAATGCATCGTCCCATCGTATAAATAAGCCGAGCACACCTGTGATAAGTCCACCGATGAGCATCGCGCGTACAAAAAATTTAAACCAATTTCGTATAGTCACGAAAAATCCTCCATCTCTTTCTAGTTCTTCTCGATTGTATCAAATTATTTAGATAAAAATCTATGAATCACGCCAGTTCTTGCATAATTCCCTATCAATTGTGAACACTAATTGAAAAAGAGGTGAGGATGATGCGCGTTTGGCTGCTACTACTATCGATTTTGATTCTAGGTGCTTGTTCTCCATTTGAGCAAAAGTCGACATACGATGAAACGAAAAAGATGGTAATTGATGTGCAGCAAACAGAGGATGGCAAAGCTTTTTGGGAACATTCGATGCAAGACCCGAAATTTATGGACTCGATGGCAAAGAGTATGACGGCTCAGCAGAAAGAATTGATGAAGCAATTGATGACAGACCCCGCGTATATGAAAGAGTGGGAAGAGTTTTGGAAACAACCGACACAGCAGCAAGAACTGGAGAAGCTGTTGAAGTCGAGCAGTTTGCGAGAAGAGATGAAAAAAGTTGTAGAAGAAACGATTCAAAATCCTGTTTGGACAGCGTATTGGCAAGATCTTGTGATGAAAGCGGCGGAAGCTGGAAAAGGTACCGGTGGATCTGAAGGCGGTCCTTCTCGTGGAGGAGATCGTGCAGGTGGCTCGTCAGGCGATGGTGGCGCTGGTGGTGGCGGTTCTGGCGGTGGTCAAGCTGGTGGTGGGGGCCAGTAACAAGAAAAGGCAGTATTCTCGACTGATGAGAATACTGCCTTTTGATTATGCGCGTTCGATAACTTGTTGTGCGATTTCATTGTAAAGTTTGCCCGTTGGATGTGACTCTTCATAAACAGACGGTGCAAAGTCTTCGTTGTTCCAGTCAGGTTGCCCAAGTGGAATCTGACCCAATAACTCTGTGCGAAGTTCTTCCGCAAGTTTCGGTCCTCCACCTTTTCCGAACACCATCTCACGTTCACCCGTTGACTTCGATTCATACCATGCCATATTTTCGATGACGCCAATAACTTCGTGGTCGGTTTGTAGAGCCATTGCCCCAGCTCGTGCTGCTACGAAAGCGGCTGTTGGGTGTGGTGTTGTGACGACGATTTCTTTTGAAGCCGGAAGCATCTGATGAATATCTAAAGCGACATCACCTGTTCCGGGTGGTAAATCTAATAGAAGGAAATCAAGTTCTCCCCACTCTACATCTTTGAAGAATTGATCAAGAACTTTTCCAAGCATCGGTCCGCGCCAAACGACTGGTGCGTTGTTCTCTACGAAGAAGCCCATAGAAATGACTTTGACACCTTTACGTTCCACTGGAATGATTCGGTCTTCTTTAATTTGTGGGTTCTCACGAATACCCATCATGTCTGGCACGCTGAATCCGTAGATATCTGCGTCGACAAGGCCTACTTTTTTTCCTAGGCGTGCAAGTGCAACTGCTAAGTTTACGGAAACAGTTGATTTCCCTACGCCACCTTTACCAGAAGCGATTGAAATGATCTTCACGCTTGTTGCAGGAGATGTGAGGCTTTCTGCTGCTGCGCCAAGTTGGCCACGGAATTGCTCAAGTGCTTCTTGTGGAAGTTCTTCGAAACGGATTCCGACTGTAGCCACACCCGCACTCTTTAGTGTATCGACAACTTTTGTTTGAAGTTGCATTTGTTCTGCTGTATTTGTTTTTGCGATTGCGACTTTGACGCTTACGTAATTCTTTTCTTCTTTGATTTTAACGGACAGAATTCCGTTTGTTTCTTCAAGTGTTTTATGTAGAAACGGATCTTCGAGTTTTCCAAGAAGAGCCCGTACCTCTTGTTCGGTTAGCATGCTCAAAACCCCTTTTTTTCCTAGTCGTCTACTAGTATAGCATACCCTTGTGGAGTAGGGGTTGCTTGTGCTTGCAACTGGAAAAATTGTTCGAGGCCAGTGACAATGCCATGTGCAATTTTTTGCTGATATTCTGGTGTTTGCAAGAGTGCGCGTTCTTCTTCATTGCTGATAAATCCTGTTTCGACTAACGCAGAGGGGGCATTGGCTTTTTTAAGCAGATAGATTTGGCGAATACCCATCGCTTCTCGTTCTGTATTTTGTAGCGTGTCACGGAGGGTAGCTTGAATGGCTTTTGCGAGTGACTCCCCGTTCACTTCCCCTTCCTCATGGAAGAATACTTGTGCCCCGACTCCTTTTTGATGCAGTGTATGCGGGTGGGGTTTTGGGTATGACGTGGGATGGCAGAATCGGGGAGGTTCGGGGATTGTGTCGGGATTTTCACCAATTGTGTCCGAGAGATTCGAGGTCTAACGGCTGAGATTCGCCGTCTAAATCCGCCTGTTCACCACTTCCTCATATTATGGAAACTAATCTCCTCCCTCAATTTTCTTTCTATAAACTCTTGCATTAGTATTTCCTTCAGCAGCATAACCAGCTTGTAATAATACTTTGCGTATAGCATCCGCCCCTATCTCTGGTAGCTGCTTACGAATTTCAGAAATACTTAAAACCGGCCCATGAATTGCAAATTGACTGAGAATATTTAGCGCAATCAGTTCATGCGCTTTCACATTGCAGACTTTGCATACCCAGGTTCTAACGAATCTTTTTAGAGCAGAATGACATGTTGGACAGAATAATCCTTCAAGTAGTTCAGCTCGCTCAATCCTATACCTTTTAGAGAATGGTACTTCTTGAAAAAATTGAGTTTTAGTTATTATTTTTTGTTGTAACTTTTGGACTTCATTATCAGGTAGAACTAGTGGAAGTTGCTCGAGCTGTTGAACGAATAGAGGTAACCTCTTAAGTGTTATAAAAGTGTGAGGAGGTTGGGATGAAAAATCAAATGTAGCAGAAGCGTTTGCCCAAACAAGAGCAGTATAAATAGGTAATTGTAAATCTGGAAAGAGTGTAGAGAAGCCATTTAAATTTCGATCTAGCTGAGTAAATGGACAATCAAAAGCTTGCGGAGGTGTTTCTGGTAATGTACGAATTAGTTGAGCAGGTACTGAATTGAACTTAATATGCCCTGCAATATTTTTCACTTCAATTAAAAGAATGTATCTTCGCGTGATGATCACTAAGTCGATCTGAATCACTCGTCGCGTATGAACCTGTGTTATAAAATTACGAAGTATCATCGGGGGTTCTTTAAAAGTCACTTCTTCCAGATAACGAAAAACTTTAGATTCGCCTCTCTCACCCGTTTTAATATTTTTTAGTTGAGATTCTATATAACTTTTTTGAGGGTGATAGTGCGGGAGTTGAGCGTAGAAGATTTCAAGAGCAGAGATGAACGAGGTAGTGTGGTGAATGTAAATAGCAATCACTCCTTTTTAGTAGAATATCACCTTATGAAATAGGTGTACATTCATTTCTTCCTTTAATTGGTTTAAGAAACTGAGACTATGTCTGATGGTTCGGTTATTGTGTCGGGAGTTTCACCAATTGTGTCCGAGATGTTCGAGGTCTAAGGGGCGAGATTCGACGTCTAAATCTTCTTGTTCACCACTTCTTCATATTATGGAAACTAATCCAGCGAACCCCCCAAAATGTTTAAGCCCTTTCTAGTAAGCCCTTAGCTACTTAAGCCCTTTCTAGCAAGCCCTTAGCTACTTAAGCTCTTTCTAGTAAGCCCTTAGCTACTCAAAGCCCTTTCTAACAAAACAAAAAACCCACCCTCGCGATAAGCGAAGATGGGTTTGAATCGGCTCCAACAATTAACGTTTTGAGAACTGAGGTGCACGACGAGCGCCTTTAAGACCTGGCTTTTTACGCTCTTTCATACGTGGGTCACGTGTTAAGAATCCAGCAGATTTTAATTTACCGCGGAAGTCTGGGTCTACAGTTAGTAGAGCACGTGCGATACCGTGACGGATAGCACCAGCTTGACCAGTGAATCCTCCACCGTTTACGTTTACGTGTACATCGTAGCTACCTAGAGTTTCAGTAGTTACTAGTGGTTGTTTGATGATTTGCTCAAGCGTTTCGTATGGAACGTAGTCCGCTACTTCACGTTTGTTGATGATGATTTTTCCTTCGCCTGGTACTAAACGTACGCGAGCGACTGAGCTTTTACGACGGCCTGTGCCGATATATTGAACTTGTGCCAAGGGTATGTCCTCCTCTTAATGATTATCCGCGAAGCTCGTATGCTTCTGGTGTTTGTGCTGCATGTGGGTGTTCTGCTCCAGCGTAAACGTGAAGCTTACGGAACATTTGACGACCTAAAGAGTTTTTAGGAAGCATGCCTTTGATTGCTAGTTCTAACATTTGAGTTGGGTACTTCGTACGCATCTCAAGTGCAGTACGTTGCTTAAGACCACCAGTGAATTGTGTGTGGCGGTAGTAAATTTTGTCTTGCAATTTGTTACCAGTTAATTCGATTTTGTCAGCGTTGATGATGATCACGTTGTCACCAGTGTCAACGTTTGGTGTGAATGTTGGTTTGTTTTTCCCACGTAAGATTGAAGCTACTTCTGAAGCTAGACGACCAAGAGTTTGGCCTTCCGCGTCAACAACTAACCACTTACGCTCTACTTCGTGACCTTTAGCCATGAATGTTGTACGCATGTATATTGTCCTCCTAATAACGATCTTATTCGTTCTTGAATTTTCTATTTAACCTAACAATTAAGTTTCGGGGCTTATTTGTGGGGTTTTGAAAATACCATACATCATCGTATAACAGATACGACATTCTGTCAAGCGATTTTCAAAAAACACCTGGAAAAGTTGCTACAGCTCTTCGTAACCTACTTTTTCTAAATATAAGCCCTGTGGTGGCGCGGTTTTTCCGGCCTTGCCCCTGTCTTTTGCAGCGATGATTCCTGCCAAGTCTTCTGGCTGCTTCTTGCCGATTCCGATTTCCCACAATGTGCCCGCTAAAATCCGGACCATATTGTATAAAAAGCCGTTGCCGGTAATAACAAGATGCAATTGATTGCCATGGGACTCCAGACGCACATCATAAATCTTCCGTACGAAATCTTGAATGCTTGTGTTCGCTGCACTAAAGCTTCGGAAATCATGTTCTCCTAGTAGAGCCTGGGCCGCCTGTTGCATGCGTGAGACGTCCGGCTGCTTTCCAGGAACGTGAGAGAGCATATGACGCTCGAATGGCATAGGGATGGCCTCTAACGTCCACTTGTAGCGATAGGTCTTCCAACAGACATGGTAGCGGGCATGAAAATCGTCCGCGACCTGCTCGACCGCAAGTACACGGATATCTGCAGGAAGTTGAGCATTTAAACCTTTCACCCACCCTGTAGGCGGAATTGTGAGTGGACTGTCAAAATGGATGACCTGACCGGTTGCGTGAACGCCTGTGTCCGTTCGTCCACTCGCCGTGATACGTGTAAACGTTCCTTGATGCATCTTGGTCAGCACTTTCTCGACCTCTTCTTGCACGGTCCGTCCATTCGGTTGAACTTGATAGCCAGAGAAGCCGCTGCCATCGTAACTAATTGTTGCACGTAATCGCATATCGCTCCTCCTAACTACGCAAGAAGACAAGAGCGACCGCTAGACCTAGCAACACAACAATTGCTCCTGTGTCGCGCATCTTCCAGTCAAGCTGGCGGAACCGTGTTCGGCCTTCCCCGCCCTTGTAACCGCGTACTTCCATCGCAGTCGCCAAGTCTTCTGCTCGTTTAAACGCACTGACAAACAACGGAATCAGTAAGGGAACGACGGCCTTTAAACGTTCTTTGAAAGGTCCGGTCGTCATATCCGATCCACGTGCCATTTGCGCTTTCATGATCTTGTCCGTCTCATCCATCAATGTCGGAATAAAGCGTAATGAAATCGACATCATCAATGCCAGCTCATGGACGGGCATTTTGATTTTCTTCAATGGGTTCAATAACAGTTCTAATGCATCCGTGATCGAAATCGGCGTTGTCGTCAGCGTCAAGATCGTTGTCATCACGACGAGGACAAAGAAACGGATGGCGATGAAAACCCCTTGGATAACTCCACCTGTGTAGATTTCTGTAAACCCAAGGTCAAGTAGCACCGTTCCTTCTTTTGTGAAGAATGTATGCAATAAGAACGTGAAAATGAGCAGGAAGAGGACCGGCTTGAGCCCCATCACAATGAAGTAAAAACGGATGCCTGAAAGACGCACAATGAATAACGTAAACAGAATCAACAAACCATACGTGATCCAGCTATTGGCTAAAAATACGATGGCGATGAACAGGAACACAAAAATCAACTTTGCACGTGCATCAATGCGATGCACGATCGAGTCGCCAGGGATGTAGCGACCAAAAATCATTTTTTCTAACATCAGCGCGTTCCCTCACTTTCTTGCTCAAAATGCGAGGCAATCGCTTCAGCCAGGGTCTCTTCTGTCAAATAAAGCACCGGAAATGCCTGACCTGTAATCGTTTCAAATTCACGTTGGAGTTTTACAGACTGAGGAAGCTCCAAGCGGAAGTCGCGCAACAACTCGTCTTGCGCAAACACCTCTTGCGGCGTCCCCTCCACTACGCATCGCCCACTGTGCATGATGGCCACACGGTCCGCGTAGCGCGCAGCATCTTCCATACTGTGTGTCACGAGAATCGTCGTCAAGTTCTTCTCTTCGTGTAGACGGGCGAACAGGTTCATGATTTCTTTCCGACCGCGTGGATCAAGTCCAGCTGTCGGTTCATCGAGTACAAGGACGTCTGGATCCATCGCAAGAACGCCAGCAATCGCTACTCGGCGCATCTGGCCACCGGATAGATCAAACGGCGACTTCTGTAATGTTCCTTCTGGCAAACCCAGTAGCCCAACTAATTCGTGGGCACGTCGACGAGCTTCTTCTTCTGGCACGCCAAAGTTCATCGGACCAAACATGATGTCTTTTTCTACTGTCTCTTCGAACAATTGATGCTCTGGAAACTGGAATACAATGCCGACACGACTGCGCACAGACTTTAATTCTTTCGGTTTGACCCCTGCCTCGATCACTTTCTCACCAATCGTCACAGTTCCGGCAGTCGGTTTTAAAATGGCATTCAAATGCTGTAAGACAGTCGACTTCCCGGAGCCTGTGTGACCAATGATGGCTTGGTAACTGCCCGTTGGAATGGTAAGATCCACCTCATGAAGTGCACGTTTTTCAAAAGGTGTCCCCGCCGCATAGGCATAGCTTACTTGTCGGAGTGTAATGTCCATAATGCTTCCACCAATTCTTTCTCTGACATGATTGTAGCTGGCACATCGACTCCACGTGCACGAAGAAGATTCGCAACGTTTGCTGCAAATGGTAAATCAAGGCCCAGCTTCGTAATTTGTTCCCGATTCGCAAATACTTCTTCAGGACGACCTTCAAGGAACTTTTCGCCGCCGTTCATGACAATGACCCGGTCCGCAAGCATCGCTTCTTCTAGGTCATGTGTAATCGATAATACGGTCACTTCAGACGACTCACGCAGCATTTGAAGTGTTTGAATCACTTCTCGGCGCCCTTGTGGATCGAGCATCGACGTCGCTTCGTCTAAAATGAGTAATTTAGGTCGCATGGCAATAGCCCCCGCGATGGCCACTCGTTGCTTCTGTCCACCTGATAAGTGATGGGGCTCTTGATTTAAAAAGTCCGCCATCTGCACTTGTTGCAAAGCAGAGTGCACACGCTCCACCATATCTTCATAGACAATGCCGTTATTTTCTAATGCGAAGGCTACGTCATCTTGAACAGTAGCTCCGACAAATTGGTTATCCGGGTTCTGGAACACCATTCCAAGTTGCGAACGGCTCTCCCATAACGTGTCCTCATTCAAAGGCTGGCCAAATAACTCGACGACCCCTTCACTCGGAAACAATAATCCGTTGATCAATTTTGCCATTGTTGATTTACCCGACCCGTTATGGCCGACAATCGCAATCCATTCTCCTTGCTCAACCGAATAGGAGACGTGGGAAACAGCTGGTTTCACGACTTCATCTGAAGGATACGTATATGATACGTCTTGAAGTTTTACAACGGTTGTCATGTCCTATTCCTCCTCTACTCAACTAATCTCGACTTTTTGTAATAAGTCCGAAGCAATGCACCGGGAATGCATTCCTTCCGAACTACTACCATTATTTTTAGGTAATAAAAAAGCGCGCACCTCATCAGTGCGCTCTTCAGGGTTTAACAGGCCGCTTGCTCAAGGCAGTCTGCTCGATGAGGTGCGTAGAGCTAGACGAGACGCCGCCCCGGAGGACCCGCTCATCGTAACGCTCAGCCTTTTTAATTGTCGTATAAATCTTTTGAAAAAGAGAGAGTCTGGGTGAACCCTAAACCCTCTCTCATTGTCTTACACTAATTCGATCACTACTACTGGTGCGCCGTCTCCACGACGTGGACCAACTTTCATGATACGTGTGTAACCACCTTGACGATCTGCGTAGCGTGGTGCTACATCATCAAATAGTTTAGATAAAGCGTATACTGATGTTTCATTGCCTTCTTCATCTGTTTTCACAGCTGTTTCGTTGCGAATGTAAGCAGCAGCTTGACGGCGAGCATGAAGATCGCCACGCTTTCCTAATGTGATCATTTTTTCAACTACAGAACGTAATTCCTTCGCACGTGCTTCAGTTGTCTGAATACGCTCGTTGATGATTAGGTCCGTAGTTAAGTCACGTAACATCGCTTTACGCTGAGAACTTGTACGTCCAAGTTTGCGGTAACCCATGGATGTTTCCCTCCTTTAGTTCAATAATTATCTAGCTGAATCAAATTTAGCGCTTAGTCTTCTTTACGTAATCCTAAGCCAAGCTCATCTAACTTCGCTTTTACTTCTTCAAGTGACTTACGTCCAAGGTTACGTACTTTCATCATGTCGTCTTCTGACTTGTTCGCAAGTTCTAGAACCGTGTTGATTCCAGCGCGCTTTAAGCAGTTGTAAGAACGTACAGAAAGATCAAGCTCTTCAATTGTCATTTCCAAGACTTTTTCTTTTTGATCTTCTTCTTTTTCGACCATGATTTCAGCAGTTTTTGCCTCATCTGTCATGCCAACAAAGATGTTCAAGTGCTCCGTTAAGATTTTAGCTCCAAGCGAAATCGCCTCTTTTGGACCGGTGCTGCCATCTGTCCACACATCAAGCGATAACTTATCGTAGTTCGTCGATTGACCAACACGAGTATTTTCTACTTGAAAATTAACGCGTGAAACTGGAGTGTAAATAGAGTCGATCGGGATTACGCCGATAGGAAGATCCTCACGTTTGTTTTGATCAGCAGGAGTATAGCCACGGCCTCGGTTTGCATAAAGACGCATACGAAGGTGTCCGTTTTTGCCGATTGTTGCGATATAGAGTTCAGGGTTCAAAATTTCAACATCACTGTCATGCGTAATATCCGCAGCAGTTACTGACCCTTCACCTTTGACATCAATTTCGATGACTTTTTCTTCATCGGAATAGATTTTAAGTGCAAGTTTTTTCACGTTCATAATGATAGATGCAACATCTTCTACAACGCCCTCAATAGTTGAGAACTCGTGAAGTACACCATCAATTTGAATAGAAGTCACTGCAGCTCCTGGTAAAGAAGACAGAAGAATGCGGCGTAGTGAATTCCCCAAAGTATTTCCATACCCACGTTCTAGCGGCTCAACAACAAATTTGCCATATTTCGCATCTTCGCTGATTTCTATCGTTTCAATCTTTGGTTTTTCGATTTCCAGCATACTACTTTACCCTCCCTCAAAACATCGAATGTATAGGACTTGCCATCATGAATTCGATCGTTGCTGATTTTCATCAGTCCAATAAATGATGCAGTTTCACCTATTACACGCGACGGCGTTTTGGTGGACGGCAACCGTTATGTGGAACTGGAGTTACGTCTTTAATAGCAGTTACGTCTAGACCAGCAGCTTGAAGTGCACGAATTGCAGCTTCACGACCAGCACCAGGACCTTTTACTGTTACTTCTAACGTTTTCAAACCGTGTTCCATAGAACCCTTTGCAGCTGTTTCAGCAGCCATTTGTGCAGCGAATGGAGTAGATTTACGTGAACCACGGAATCCTAGTGCTCCAGCGCTTGACCATGAAAGGGCATTTCCTTGCATGTCAGTAATCGTAACGATTGTATTGTTAAATGTAGAACGGATGTGAGCAATACCAGACTCGATATTCTTTTTCACACGACGTTTACGAGTTTGTTGTTTACGTGCCATGTTGAGAAGAAACCTCCTTTACCGATTATTTTTTCTTGTTCGCTACAGTTTTACGAGGACCTTTACGCGTACGCGCATTGTTCTTCGTATTTTGTCCACGAACTGGTAGACCACGACGGTGACGGATACCACGGAATGAACCGATTTCCATTAGACGTTTGATGTTTAGAGAGATTTCACGACGAAGATCTCCTTCTACTTTAAACGCACCGACTGATTCACGAATTTTGTTTAGCTCATCTTCAGTTAGATCGCGTACACGAGTATCTTGAGATACGCCAGCAGCTTCTAAAACTTTCTGAGCCGTGTTTTTACCAATACCATAAATGTATGTTAATGAAATTACAACGCGCTTATCGCGAGGAATATCAACACCAGCAATACGTGCCATGAGTGCACCTCCTTCAAATTAACCTTGTCTTTGTTTGTGTTTAGGGTTTTCACAGATTACCATTACTTTACCGCGTCGGCGAATAACCTTACATTTTTCGCAGATCGGTTTTACAGATGGTCTCACTTTCATCTAACCTAACCTCCTTAATAGTCCGGAGTGCAAAAGATTATTTAAAACGGTACGTAATACGACCGCGAGTTAAATCATAAGGAGATAGTTCAATTGTGACTTTGTCTCCAGGAAGAATTCGAATAAAGTGCATCCGGATCTTTCCAGAAACGTGTGCCAAAATTGTGTGGCCATTTTCAAGTTCTACCTTGAACATAGCATTTGGCAAAGTCTCAACTACTGTTCCTTCGACTTCAATTACATCATCTTTCGCCATCAACCCAGTCTCCCTTCTTATACAAATCAAGCCGAAGCCCCATTCGATGTTGTCGTTGCTTCATACAGGTACGATCGTCTGCTGAGAGCATATGTCTGGAAAGCATGAGAGATGATCGAAAGACACTCGTAAGGCTTCGCATAAAGCAATCGATGCTTCCACGAAACCCATTATACCCCTTCCGATGGGCAGTTGTACACTTTCCCACCATCCGTTCGTATACCGGGCGCAATATGCTTTTGCAGCTCTCGAGAAAAACAATTTCTTGTTGCATACCACCCGGGCGTCCGAAGACTAGAACCGGGGTTACTTGCGATGGTTTGTTAATAGAGCATCGATATCAGCAAACACCTTTGTAATATGCTGCTGACCATCAATATTTGTCAACACGCCTTTGTCGCTATAAAAATCGAGCAATGGCTGTGTTTGCTTCATATTTACTTCCAGACGGTTGGTGACCGTTTCTGGATTATCATCCGCACGTTGATACAATTCGCCACCATCTTTATCACATTTGCCTTCCTCTTGTGGAGGATTAAAGACTAAGTGATAAGCAGTGCCACACTCTTTACAAATGCGACGACCAGTTAAACGTTTAATCAACTCTTCTTGCTCCACTTGAATGTTGATGACATGTTCCACTGATTTGTTCAAATCAGCAAGTGTCGCATCCAAAGCTTCTGCTTGAGGAACTGTGCGTGGGAAACCATCTAACAAGAATCCTTTTTCACAATCCGGTTGGCTTAAGCGTTCACGAACGATACCAATCGTTACTTCATCAGGTACCAAAGCACCTTGATCCATAAACGATTTTGCTTCAAGACCTAATGCCGTTTGGTTTTTAATAGCCGCACGGAACATATCGCCTGTAGAAATATGAGGGATTTCGTACTTCTCAACAATTTTATCTGCTTGCGTACCTTTACCGGCACCTGGCAAACCCATTAAAACGATATTCATACGTTTTTTCCTCCCTCTCATCAATAGGTCGAAAGAGGAACACATTGTCCCCATTTCAACCTCTTACTTCATAAACCCTTTATAGTGACGCTTCACAAGTTGTGACTCTAGCTGTTTCATTGTCTCTAGTGCAACCCCTACAACGATGATCAAGCTTGTTCCACCGATTTGCGCTGCTTGTGGCAGACCTGCAAATTCAATGAATAACAAAGGCATGATTGAAATCACTGCTAAGAAAATTGCCCCAACAAATGTTAAGCGGTAAAGCACACTTGTTAAATAATCTTGCGTTTGGCTTCCTGGACGAATCCCCGGAATGTACGCTCCTTGCTTTTTCAAGTTGTCTGCCACGTTCTCTGGATTCACCTGAATGAATGCATAGAAGTATGTGAAGGCAACAATCAAACCAACGAACAATACCATACCGATCGGCTGTGTGTAATCAAGTACACGTGTCATCGTTTCAGTGAACGAGTTCGTTCCGAAGAACAGTGTAAGTGATTGCGGCGCCATTAAGAAAGCAGATGCGAAGATTACCGGGATAACTCCCGCCGCGTTAACTTTTAATGGTAAGTGTGTTTGCTGACCGCCAGTGGATGACGAGCCGGCTACACGTTTTGCATATTGAATTGGAATCTTACGAAGTGCTTGTTGGATGTAGATAACACCAACAGTTACAGCGATGATTGCCAATAAAATTAATGCGAGAATTGCAAGATTGATGAATAAGGCATCGCCCGCTCCTTCAATTTGCGTAGCGTAGATTTGGTTTACTGCTGTTGGGATGGCAGCTACGATACCCGCGAAGATGATAATAGAAATTCCATTACCCACTCCATGAGCTGTAATTTGCTCACCTAACCATAGCAAGAATGCTGTTCCAGCAGTCAATACGATTGCGATAACAACATATGTCATTACGCCGTCGTCTTGAATCAATTGGCCACTATACATTTGGTTGAACCCGTATGACATAGCGATTGCTTGAATAAACGCAAGTACGATTGTGAAATAACGAGTGAATTGTGCAAGTTTCCGTCTCCCGACTTCTCCTTGTTTTGCCCACTCTGTAAATTTCGGGACAACATCCATCTGTAGCAATTGCACAATGATAGATGCGGTGATGTATGGCATAATTCCCATCGCTAGGATAGAGAAGTTGACCAACGCGCCCCCACCGAAAATGTTTAGGAATCCAATAATCCCTAACTCATCAGAAGCACGCAGCACGTCTGCATCAACGTTTGGTACTGGTACGAACGTTCCCAAACGGAAGATGACGAGCATTGCTAACGTGAAAAGAATTTTATTTCGAATATCTCGCACACGCATAAAGTTAGAGATTGTTTGAAACATTAAATCACCTCGACAGATCCGCCTGCGTTCTCGATTGCTTCTTTAGCGGAAGCAGAGAACTTGTGAGCTTGAACAGAAAGCTTTTTATCAAGAGTTCCGTTACCAAGGATCTTGATTCCAGATCTTTCTTTGCTCACTACACCTGTTTCAATAAGAAGAGCAGGTGTAACTTCTGTGCCCTCTTCGAAACGGTTAAGCGCATCTAGGTTGACTACAGCATATTCTTTACGGTTAATGTTTGTAAATCCACGTTTTGGTAAACGACGGAACAATGGGTTTTGTCCACCCTCGAATCCTGGGCGTACTCCACCGCCAGAACGAGCGTTTTGCCCTTTGTGACCTTTACCTGATGTCTTACCGTTACCAGAACCTGTACCACGACCTACGCGGTTGCGTTCTTTACGTGAACCTTCAGCTGGTTTTAACTCATGTAGTTTCAACTGGTGGCACCTCCTTAATTGTAAAATCAGAGAATTACTTCTCGTTAACTGTGACTAGGTGAGCTACTTTCGTGATCATTCCACGAATTGCAGCATTGTCTTGATGTTCAACTGTTTGGTGCATCTTACGAAGACCAAGTGCCTCAGCAACTTTACGTTGGTTAGGCTTTGAACCAATCAAACTTTTAGTTAGGGTGATTTCTAATTTGTTTGTCATTGTCAATTCCCCCCTTATCCTAATAGTTCTTCCACTGATTTACCACGAAGCTTAGCAACATCTTCAGCACGCTTCAGTTGTGTTAAACCTTCAACAGTAGCGCGAACCATGTTGATTGGTGTGTTAGAACCTAGTGATTTAGAAAGAATGTCAGTGATACCAGCTAGCTCAAGTACAGCACGAACCGGTCCACCAGCGATAACTCCTGTACCAGGTGCAGCAGGTTTGATTAGGATCGAACCAGCGCCAAAGTGGCCAAGCACTTGGTGAGGTGTAGTTCCATCTACCATTGGTACTTCGATTAAGTTTTTCTTCGCGTCTTCAACAGCCTTGCGGATTGCGTCTGGCACTTCTTGTGCTTTACCAGTACCGAATCCAACATGTCCGTTTTTGTCACCAACAACGACTAATGCTGTAAAGCGGAAACGACGTCCACCTTTTACAACTTTAGCAACACGGTTGATTGTTACTACGCGTTCTTCGAATTCAAATTTGTTTGGGTCAATAGCACGCATGATGTATTTCCCTCCTTCTTCTTAAAATTCTAAGCCATTTTCACGTGCAGCATCAGCTAATGCTTTCACGCGTCCATGATATAAGTAACCTCCACGGTCAAATACAACAGAAGTAACGTTCTTTTCTACTGCGCGTTTAGCGATTGCTTCGCCAACTTTCGCTGCAGCTTCTACATTACCTGTAGCACCGTCAAAGTCTTTTTCCATTGTTGAAGCGCTAGCTAGTGTTACACCAGAAGCATCATCAATCAATTGTGCATAAATGTGTTGATTAGAACGGTATACGTTTAAGCGTGGACGCTCAGCAGTTCCCGTGATTTTTGTACGAACACGTGCATGACGTTTCTTACGAACTTGATTCTTATCTTGTTTCGTAATCACAGTGGTCACTCCTTTCTAATGCTTACGAGCATTATTTACCTGTTTTACCTTCTTTACGACGAACGGCTTCGCCTTCATAACGAATTCCTTTACCTTTATACGGCTCTGGAGGACGTACTTGACGGATGTTAGAAGCTAATGCTCCAACGCGTTCTTTGTTGATCCCTTTAACGATTACCTTCGTGTTAGAAGGAACTTCGATTTCAAGACCATCTTCAGGTGTGAATTCAACTGGGTGAGAGTAACCTACGTTAAGTACAAGTTTCTTACCTTGTAATTGTGCACGGTAACCTACCCCAACTAATTCAAGACTGCGTGTAAATCCTTCAGAAACACCAGTGACCATGTTAGCTAGTAACGCACGTGTTGTTCCGTGGACTGTACGATGTTCTTTCGACTCAGACGGACGCACTACTGAAAGTGTGTTGCCTTCTTGTTCGATTTTCATATCTTGGTTGAACGTACGAGTTAACTCACCTTTAGGACCTTTTACAGTGACAGTGTTGTCATCTGCAATTGTCAGGGTAACGTTAGCTGGTACTTCAATAACTTTTTTACCTACGCGAGACATGCTGTTGCACCTCCATTCATTTGTTACGGATTACCAAACGTAAGCGACGACTTCTCCGCCAACTTGTTTAGCACGAGCTTCTTTATCAGTTACAAGACCTTGTGAAGTTGAAATTAATGCGATCCCAAGACCGTTAAGTACTTTAGGAACATCGCTAGTTTTCGCGTAAACGCGAAGACCTGGTTTAGAAATACGTTTTAAGCCAGTGATAACACGTTCGTTATTTTGACCGTATTTCAAGAAGATACGGATGATACCTTGTTTGCTATCTTCTACATACTCTACATCACGGACGAAACCTTCACGCTTTAGGATTTCAGCGATTTCCTTCTTCAAGTTTGAAGCAGGCACTTCTAGTTTCTCGTGACGAACCATATTCGCATTACGAATGCGAGTCAGCATATCTGCAATTGGATCTGACATTGTCATTACATTTACCTCCTTCCCAGTTTAGGGGATTACCAGCTTGCTTTTTTAACGCCTGGAATTTGTCCTTTGTAAGCTAACTCACGGAAACAAATACGGCAAAGCTTGAATTTACGATATACAGAGTGCGGACGTCCACAACGCTCACAGCGTGTGTAGGCTTGCACTGGATGTTTTGGCGTACGTTTTTGTTTAGCGATCATTGATTTTTTAGCCACGATTTCGCCTCCCTATTATTTACTTTTGGAATGGCATACCGAATTGTGTCAATAACTCGCGAGCTTCTTCATCAGAGTTCGCAGTTGTTACAATTACGATGTCCATACCGCGGACTTTAGATACTTTATCATAATCGATTTCAGGGAAGATTAATTGCTCTTTAACACCTAGAGTGTAGTTACCGCGACCGTCGAATGCTTTTTTAGAAACACCGCGGAAGTCACGTACACGTGGAAGTGAGATTGAGATTAATTTATCCAAGAAGTCATACATACGCTCACCGCGTAATGTAACTTTCGCACCGATTGGCATACCTTCACGAAGGCGGAAGCCGGCGATAGATTTTTTAGCTTTAGTGATAACTGGCTTTTGACCAGCGATTGTTTGCAACTCTTCAACAGCAGCATCAAGTGATTTAGTGTTTTGGACAGCGTCGCCCACACCCATGTTGATCACGATTTTATCTACTTTTGGTACTTGCATAACAGATGTATATTCGAACTTGCTCATAAGAGCAGGAGTAACTTCGTTAACAAACTTTTCTTTTAGGCGGTTCATGTGTGTACCTCCCTTCTTCATTTTGCTTATTTAAGAATTTCACCAGATTTTTTGGCAACACGAACTTTTTTACCGTCTTCCACTTTGTACCCTACGCGAGTTGGTTCCCCTGTTTTAGGGTCAATCAACATAACATTCGATACGTGAATGGCAGCTTCTTGTTCTACAATTCCACCTTGTGGATTTGCTTGGTTTGGCTTAGTGTGCTTTTTGACGATGTTTACACCTTCAACTAGCACGCGGTCTTTCTTAGGAAACGCTGAAAGGATCACACCTGTTTTCCCTTTATCTTTCCCTGAGATTACCATGACTTTATCGCCTTTTTTTACATGCATTCTGTCGCACCTCCTTGATTGGCACTATCTCGTAATTAAAGAACTTCTGGAGCTAAAGATACGATTTTCATGAAATTGCTGTCACGTAGTTCACGTGCAACTGGTCCGAAAATACGAGTTCCACGAGGTCCTTTGTCGTCTTTGATGATGACACAAGCGTTCTCATCAAATTTGATGTACGTACCGTCTTTACGGCGAACTCCGCTTTTCGTGCGAACGATTACCGCTCTAACTACGTCACCCTTCTTAACAACGCCACCTGGTGTTGCTTTCTTAACTGTACACACGACGATATCGCCGATGTTAGCAGTCTTACGTCCAGTACCACCAAGAACTTTAATAGTTAAAACTTCACGTGCTCCTGAGTTATCAGCAACTTTCATACGACTCTCTTGTTGGATCATTTAGGTTACCTCCTTCCGGAAATAAATAGTTCCGAATTATGATTAGATAATAACCGCTTTTTCTACAACTTCCAGTAAACGGAAACGTTTTGTAGCTGACAGCGGGCGAGTTTCCATGATGCGTACGATATCTCCTACTTGAGCTTCGTTCATTTCATCATGTGCTTTAAATTTCTTAGAATATTTTACACGCTTGCCGTATAGTTTGTGTGTCTTGTAAGTTTCAACTAAAACAGTTACAGTTTTGTCCATTTTGTCTGAAACAACACGGCCTGTATATACTTTGCGTTGGTTACGCTCAGTCATGCTTGAAAACCTCCTTTATCAGTTGTTTGCACTGATTTCTCTTTCGCGAATCACAGTTTTCATACGTGCAATCGCTTTGCGGACTTCACGAATGCGAGCTGTGTTTTCTAATTGACCAGTCGCCAATTGGAAGCGAAGGTTGAAAAGCTCTTCTTTCAGTGATTTTACCTTTTGTTCGATCTCAGCTGTAGTAAGTTCACGGATGTCATTAGCTTTCATTAGATTCACCACCAATTTCTTGACGTTTAACTACTTTACATTTTACAGGCAACTTGTGAGATGCAAGACGAAGTGCTTCGCGTGCTACCTCTTCAGATACTCCTGCAATTTCAAACATGATTTTTCCTGGCTTAACGACAGCAACCCAGCCTTCAGGTGCTCCCTTACCAGAACCCATACGTACCTCAAGAGGCTTTTTCGTATATGGTTTGTGCGGGAAAATTTTAATCCAAACTTTACCGCCACGTTTCATGTAACGTGTCATTGCAATACGTGCAGACTCAATCTGACGGCTTGTGATCCAGCTTGCTTCAGTTGACTGAAGGCCAAATTCACCAAATGTTACTTCTGTACCGCCTTTTGCTTGTCCGCGCATTTTTCCACGGTGTTGACGACGGTATTTAACGCGTTTAGGCATTAACATATTAGTTGCCTCCTTCCTCAGAGTTCTTCTTAGTCGGAAGGACTTCTCCACGATAGATCCATACTTTAACGCCTAGCTTCCCGTAAGTTGTGTCAGCTTCAGCGTGTGCGTAGTCGATATCTGCACGAAGTGTATGAAGTGGAACAGTACCTTCGCTGTAATGTTCAGCACGTGCGATGTCAGCTCCACCAAGACGACCAGAAACTTGTGTTTTGATCCCTTTAGCGCCAGAACGCATTGTGCGTTGAATAGCTTGTTTTTGTGCACGACGGAAAGATACACGGCCTTCAAGTTGGCGTGCAATTCCTTCAGCTACTAATTTCGCATCCAGATCCGCGCGTTTGATTTCAACGATGTTGATGTGTACACGCTTGCCAGTTAAGTCGTTTAAAGATTTACGTACAGCTTCAACTTCTGTACCACCTTTACCGATTACCATACCTGGTTTCGCAGTGTGAATTGTAATGTTAACACGTTTTGCAGCACGCTCGATTTCTACTTTAGAAACTGACGCGTCTTTTAGACGTGTGTCGATGAATTGACGAATTTTTAAATCTTCGTGTAAGAGTGTAGCGTAATCCTTCTCTGCGAACCATTTTGATTCCCAGTCACGAATGATACCTACGCGTAACCCTATTGGATGTACTTTTTGACCCACGAATTATCCCTCCTTCTTCTCAGATACCACTAAAGTGATGTGGCTAGTACGTTTGTTAATCGCACTCGCACGACCTTGTGCACGTGGACGGAAACGTTTTAATGTTGGACCTTCATCAACGAAGACCTCAGATACTACTAAGCTGTTAATATCTAAATCATAGTTGTGCTCAGCGTTTGCGATAGCTGATTTCAATAGCTTTTCAACAACCGGTGAAGCAGAACGTGGTGTGTGGTTTAAAATTGCAACAGCTTCGCCAACTTGCTTGCCTCGGATCAAATCAACGACTAATCGTACTTTACGAGGAGCAATGCGCACTGTTCTAGCAATAGCTTTAGCTTGTGCCATGTGGTGTTACCTCCTCTCAATTAGCGTCTTGTTTTCTTATCGTCAGCACCGTGACCTTTATAAGCACGTGTTGGTGCGAACTCGCCTAATTTGTGTCCAACCATATCTTCAGTTACGTATACAGGCACGTGTTTACGACCATCGTAGACTGCAATCGTTTGACCGATAAATGTTGGGAAAATTGTAGAGCGACGAGACCAAGTTTTGATGACAGACTTTTTCTCATTGTCCTTTTGAGCTTCCACTTTTTTCATTAAGTGATCGTCTACAAAAGGTCCTTTTTTCAAGCTACGACCCATTTTGGAACCTCCCTTAGTGATTCCACTACGGCTCCTACGAACCGCAGTTTAACCACTTTATTTTTTACGACGACGAATGATCATTTTGTCGGATTTGTTTTTCTTCTTACGTGTCTTCGCTCCTAGAGTTGGTTTACCCCATGGAGACATTGGAGACTTACGTCCGATTGGTGTACGACCTTCACCACCACCGTGTGGGTGATCGTTCGGGTTCATTACAGATCCACGTACAGTTGGGCGTTTACCTAACCAGCGTGAACGACCTGCTTTACCGATGTTTACTAGTTCGTGTTGTTCGTTTCCTACTTCACCGATTGTTGCACGGCAAACACCTAGGATAAGGCGAACTTCACCAGATTGAAGACGTACGATTACGTACTTACCTTCACGACCTAAAACTTGTGCAGATGTACCAGCAGAACGTACTAGCTGTCCACCTTTACCAGGTTTCATTTCGATGTTGTGGATTGTAGAACCCATTGGGATGTTTTCAAGTGGTAACGCGTTACCTACTTTAATATCCGATTCTGGTCCAGATACGATTTCCATACCTACTACTAATCCTTTTGGTGCTAAGATGTAACGTTTTTCTCCATCAACATAGTTGATTAAAGCGATATTCGCTGAGCGGTTTGGATCATACTCGATTGTAGCAACGCGGCCTGGAATGCCATCTTTGTTGCGTTTGAAATCGATGATACGGTATTGACGCTTGTGACCGCCACCGTGATGACGAACAGTAATTTTACCTTGGTTGTTACGGCCGCCTTTACGCTTCACAGGAGCAAGCAATGATTTCTCAGGCTTGTTAGTTGTGATTTCAGCATAATCAAGACTAGTCATGTTACGACGTCCGTTTGTGGTCGGTTTATACTTTCTAATCGCCATGTTTTTCCCTCCTTCATGGTTTTAACTCTTCTATAAGATTAGATCTCGAATAATTCGATTTCTTTGCTATCGACTGTTAAAGTAACGATTGCTTTACGACGTTTGTTTGTGAATCCGCCGAAACGGCCAACGCGCTTGAATTTACCTTTGTAGTTCATGATGTTTACTTTCGCAACTTCAACACCAAAGATTTCTTCTACTGCGCTTTTCACGTTTGTTTTTGTAGCGCGAGTGTCCACTTCGAAAGTGTACTTTTTCTCGCCCATTAGTTCAGAAGAACGCTCGGTAATGACCGGACGTTTAATAATATCACGTGCTTCCATTATCCAAGCACCTCCTCCACTTTTTCTACAGCTGCTTTTGTCATGATTAACTGATCGTGACCCACTAGGTCAAGAACGTTAATTCCAGAAGCAGAAACAACTGTGATGCCTGCGATGTTACGTGCAGATAATGCAACGTTCTCATCTAGGTCAGCTGTTACAACAAGAGCTTTTTTCGCGATTGAAAGATCTTTCAATACTTGAACGAAGTCTTTTGTTTTTGGTGCATCAAATGATAATGCATCCACTACTAGCAAGCTTTCTTCGCGAACCTTAGAAGATAACGCTGAAAGAAGAGCTAAGCGACGAACTTTCTTCGGTAGTTTGTAGCTGTAGCTACGTGGAACTGGACCGAATACGATACCACCACCACGCCATTGTGGAGAGCGGATAGAACCTTGACGAGCACGGCCTGTACCTTTTTGGCGCCATGGCTTACGTCCACCACCTGCAACCTCAGAGCGACCTTTCACTTTGTGGTTACCTTGGCGTAGAGAAGCACGTTGTGCAATGATAGCTTCAAAAAGTACCGCTTCGTTTGGTTCGATTCCGAACACGCTATCGTTTAATTCGATCTCGCCTACTTCAGAACCTGTTACGTTTAAAACTTTAACTTTTGCCATTCCTGTTTCCTCCTTTCTTCAAAGATTATTTCGATTTAATAGCCGCTTTCACAACTACTAATGATTTACGAGAACCAGGAACATTACCTTTTACTAATAGTAGGTTACGCTCAGCATCAATCTTAACCACTTCTAGGTTTTGGATTGTTACTGTGTGTCCACCCATTTGACCAGGTAATTTCTTTTGTTTGAATACACGGTTCGGAGCAACTGGACCCATTGAACCCGGACGACGGTGGTAACGAGAACCGTGAGACATTGGGCCGCGAGATTGTCCGTGGCGTTTAATTACACCCTGGAAACCTTTACCTTTTGAAACACCTGTTACATCGATTACATCGCCTTCAGCGAAACTTTCTACATTGACTACTTGACCAACCTCGTAATCAGCAGTATTAAGTCCGCGGAACTCGCGGATGAAGCGCTTAGGAGCAGTGTCCGCTTTTGCTACGTGTCCTTTAGCTGGTTTGTTAGAAAGCTTTTCGCGCTTATCTTCAAAACCTAACTGAATTGATTCGTAGCCATCCGTGTCAACAGTTTTCTTTTGAAGCACTACGTTTGGTGTTGCTTCGATAACTGTTACTGGGATAAGATCACCGTTCTCAGCAAATACTTGCGTCATACCGATTTTTCTACCTAAGATTCCTTTGGTCATTCGTCACACCTCCTGTTAATTGTTTGTTAGTTTATTTTTTACCTATTAAAGTTTGATTTCGATATCAACGCCAGATGGTAAATCAAGCTTCATTAACGCGTCAACAGTTTGTGGTGTTGGGTTAACGATATCGATCAGACGTTTATGCGTACGCATTTCGAATTGCTCACGAGAATCTTTGTACTTGTGAACAGCACGCAAGATTGTGTACGTCGACTTCTCAGTTGGAAGTGGGATCGGACCTGATACACTAGCACCTGAACGTTTCGCAGTTTCTACGATTTTCTCAGCAGACTGATCTAGAATTCTGTGATCATACGCTTTTAAAC
Source organism: Chryseomicrobium imtechense (assembly GCF_041475995.1). NCBI lineage: Bacteria > Bacillati > Bacillota > Bacilli > Caryophanales > Caryophanaceae > Chryseomicrobium > Chryseomicrobium imtechense. Next base: position 24,024 of record NZ_JBGOBM010000003.1, read on the forward strand.
GGATACGAATTTTTTGTTTTGCCATTACTTTCCCTCCTTTTCGCCTATTTACTAGACATTCTCCACGAAAATTTTCCAACGCACGCGCCATGGCAAAGCGGCCGGGTGTGTCGGTAACCTCTCGCTTCATCGCAGTCAAAGACCAACATTCAACATTATAACGAAAAAAAAAAGAATCCGCAAGTGTTTTAGCGAATTCTTTTTTAAATTCTTTTTGTTATAAAATCATTGCTGCAATCCACCCAAAAATTATGAGGGGAATGTTGTAGTGAATGAACGTCGGCACCGTCGTATCCCAGATATGATTGTGCTGACCGTCCGCATTCAATCCTGATGTCGGGCCAAGCGTCGAGTCAGACGCTGGCGAGCCGGCATCTCCAAGTGCACCCGCTGTTCCGATCAGTGCGATGATTGCCATCGGACTAAATCCAACTTGCATCGCAAACGGAACAAACAATGTGGCGATGATTGGGATCGTTGCAAACGATGAACCAATTCCAAGTGTCACTAGCAGACCAACGACAAGCATTAGTAAGGCAGCGAGTCCTTGATTGTTGCCAATGACGTTTGTTGTCCCTTCTACTAATGTTTCCACATCTCCTGTAGCTTTCATGACTTCCGCAAAGCCATTAGCTGCTAACATGACGAATCCGATGAACGCCATCATCTGCATTCCTTCTATTAGAACACGATCTGATTCAGACCAACGAACGGCACGTGTAGCAAACAGTACAGCAATACCTGCGAGCGCTCCGATAATCATGCTTTCTGTGAGTAGCTGACCTGCGAGTGCTGCAGCGAGCGCTAAAATTGTAAACACAATCGTAAGTGGCGGCACATTGGCACGTGCTACTTCAATCTCAGCAGACTGGTGATATGCTCGTTCTTTTCGGTACGTAACGAATACTGCGATGAACAATCCAACGATGAGTCCTGCTGTCGGGATCAACATCGCAGTCGGAATATCTGACTGATCAATTGCCATTCCAGCGAGCTCCATCTGTTCCGCAATGATTCCGTGGAAGATGGCTCCGAATCCGTATGGTAATAAGATATACGGTGCCGTTAAACCAAATGTCAAAATTGCTGCAACTAAACGACGATCCAAATTCATTTTGTTAAACAGGGGGAGTAATGGTGGAATCAACAATGGAATAAACGCGATATGAATCGGGATGACGTTTTGCGAAGCGATGGACATGAGTAAAATCGCTGCAAGTAAAAACCATTTGATTGAGGCAAAGCTTCCTGACTTTGATTGTTTAGTTGAATCTATCAATTTGTCGACGAGCCAGAGTGGCAACCCCGTGCGCGAGATAGCAACTGCAAATCCTCCCAGTAACGCATAACTCAGTGCAATCGTCGCACCGTTTCCAAGACCTTCTGTAATTGCTGTTAGTGTAGCTTCTATAGAAAGACCTGCAATCAGGCCTCCAGATAATGCTCCTATTAATAAAGCGACGACTACATTCACGCGTAGTAAACTTAGTACTAGCATGATGAGTACCGCTATCAGTACTGCATTCATTCAAATTCCTCATTTCTAATTTCATTGTTTCTGCGTGAATACTTTACTCTGCTAAACAAGTAGAGCGTTAAAGTTAACAAGTGTTATAATAGCATGCGCTTTTTGGAGTGTCAACATGTGTGATCAAGGCCAGAAGGTGTTTCATGATTGCTAGTGGGAGCGATTTAGTTTCCATAATATGAGGAACCGGTGAATCAGTGAAACTAGGCTTTGAAACTCCCGACACAATTGCTAAACAACCGCGAATAACCTTCGAATCTCCCGACACAATTGCCGAACTCGGCTAGCTCCCCCACTTGAATTGAATAGAAAAACCGCCTGATTCGGCGGCTCATTCATTTTCTAGCTTTTTAATTTCCTTTTTCAAGCGTTTTAAATCTTCACCTGTATATGTTGGGTATTTCGGATCTAACTTTTCCATCAGTTCAATCATGATCTCTGTTACCAGACGGCGACTATGCCACTCGTCATCTGCTGGCAAGACGTACCATGGGCAATAACTCGTCGACGTATGATTTAACATTTCTTCAAACACCTTTTGGTAGTCATCCCAGTATTCTCGTTCTTCAATATCTGAGAACGAAAACTCCCAGTGCTTTTCCCGATTTTTCATGCGCTCAAGCAATCTGTCTTTTTGTTCATCTTTCGACATATGAAAGAAGAACTTCACAATGTGGATCCCATTTTCATAGAGATATTTTTCATAATCATTGATTTGGCGATAGCGCAGTTTCCAAATAGAACGTTTGTCTGCATGATCTGGAATATTCCCGTCTTCCAGCGTGTTATGAATCCGCGGTGCGATTACTTCCTCATAGTGTGAGCGATTTAGGATCCCGATTTGTCCCCGATCCGGCAGTCCCACTTGGATGCGTCTTAAATAATCTTGTTTCATCTCTTCATCTGTTGGTTTACTAAGTGTCGTCGTTTTCAGGCCTTGAGCACTCAAGTTGGAAAAGATATAGCTAATTGCTTCATCTTTCCCTGCTGCATCCATTGCTTGCAAAACAACCAAGATCCCGTGTTTCTCTTCCGCATGAAGTCTGTGATGCAGATCTTTCATTTGTGTTACCAGGTCTGGAATGATGTGCTCACGTATATGATCGTTCTCTTCTTTCTTCCCTTCAGAAGTTGGATAGTCTTTGAGGCGAATGGACTTTGTGCTCGGCACTTTATATGTACTAACTTTCATGGATGTGGCCTCCTCTTTATATATAGGAAACTTTACCCGCGGTTGAAATTGCGCAAACCTAATGGGGGGAAGGGCTTGCTAGGAAGGGCTTTTGATACTTAAGGGCTTACTAGTAAGAACTTGAGTAATTTAGAGGTTTTGATGAGAAGAGAGTTGAAGTTAGTTTCCATAATTCGAGGAACGTCAGAATGCACTCCGCTAACGTCACAATCAGCCGAGTTAACATAATAATCAACTTAATAGTGTGATAAAGTCAGCGGCGATTTTTGAATTTCACTAAAGTTGAGTGGAATGGAGGGGTTGACTCCAGTGGGATTACAGTCTGCCGTGAGATCCCGCAGGAGTATGCGACGAGGAAGCTCACGCAGCGCCCGCGGAAAGCAACCCCGCAGTGGAACTCAACGTCTTAAATGGTTTTTCGACTCCGGGTGAAATCAAGTTGCGCCTCCTAGAAATCCCGCAAGAAGCCATCGCACAATTTCTGAACAGTCGGCGCCACATCTAAATATAAAATACCCTCCCCAGCGTCCCGGGGAGGGTTCAAAATCAGCAAAAGCTGAAATTATTTAGTGATAGTCGCAACTACACCAGCACCAACAGTACGTCCACCCTCACGGATAGAGAACTTAGTACCTTCTTCAAGCGCGATTGGAGCGATTAGAGAAACAGTCATTTCGATGTTGTCTCCAGGCATAACCATTTCAACGCCTTCTGGTAAGTTACATACGCCAGTTACGTCAGTTGTACGGAAGTAGAACTGTGGGCGGTAGTTTGAGAAGAATGGAGTGTGACGTCCACCCTCTTCTTTTGATAATACATAAACTTCAGCTTTGAACTCAGTGTGTGGAGTGATTGAGCCTGGTTTAGCTAATACTTGTCCACGTTGGATATCTTCACGAGAAACCCCACGAAGAAGTGCACCGATGTTGTCTCCAGCTTCTGCATAGTCAAGAAGTTTACGGAACATTTCTACACCAGTTACAGTAGTAGATTTTGGCTCTTCAACGATACCGATGATGTCTACAACGTCACCGACTTTAACTTGTCCACGCTCAACACGGCCAGTAGCAACTGTTCCACGACCAGTGATTGAGAATACGTCCTCAACTGGCATCATGAAAGGCTTGTCAGTTTGGCGCTCAGGTGTTGGGATGTAAGAATCTACAGCGTCCATAAGTTCGATGATTTTTTCTTCCCACTCAGCTTCGCCTTCTAGAGCTTTAAGAGCAGAACCTTTGATTACTGGAATGTCATCGCCTGGGAAGTCGTATTCTGATAATAGATCACGAATTTCCATTTCAACTAATTCTAGTAACTCTTCGTCATCAACCATGTCACATTTGTTCATGAATACAACTAGGTAAGGAACACCTACTTGACGTGAAAGAAGAATGTGCTCACGAGTTTGTGGCATTGGGCCATCAGCAGCAGATACTACTAAGATACCGCCGTCCATTTGTGCAGCACCAGTGATCATGTTTTTAACATAGTCAGCGTGACCTGGGCAGTCAACGTGTGCATAGTGGCGAGCTTCAGTTTCGTACTCAACGTGAGATGTGTTGATTGTGATACCGCGCTCTTTTTCTTCTGGAGCGTTGTCGATTTGATCGTATGAACGAGCCTCACCGCCAAGACGCTTAGAAAGAACTGTAGCGATAGCAGCTGTTAAAGTAGTTTTACCGTGGTCAACGTGACCGATAGTACCGATGTTAGCATGTGTTTTGGAACGATCGAATTTTTCTTTAGCCATTAGAGTAAATCCTCCTCAGTAATTGTTTGTTTTATGATAAAAGCAGAAGGGGCAAGCCCCTTTGCTTTCATACACTACAAGATAGTTATACTTGAAACGAAGGTGAATTTCAATTATTCACCTTTATTTTTTTTGATGATTTCTTCAGCGATTGACTTAGGAACTTCTTCATAGTGATCAAATGTCATTGAGAATGTTCCGCGTCCCTGTGTATTAGAACGTAGTGATGTTGCATATCCAAACATTTCAGCAAGTGGAACCATTGCACGAACTACTTGTGCGTTTCCGCGAGCTTCCATACCTTCAACGCGTCCACGACGTGACGTGATGTCACCCATGATATCGCCTAGGTATTCTTCTGGAATTACAACTTCTACTTTCATAACAGGCTCTAGAAGAGCTGGGTTAACTTTAGATACTGCGTTTTTAAGAGCCATTGAAGCAGCAATTTTGAACGCCATCTCATTCGAGTCAACATCGTGGTATGAACCATCGAATAATTTTGCTTTTAAGTCGATGATTGGGTAACCCGCTAACATACCATTGTCTAGAGAGTCACGTAGACCCGCTTCGATTGCTGGAATGTATTCACGTGGTACAACACCACCAACGATAGCGTTAACGAATTCAAAGCCTTTACCTTCTTCGTTTGGAGAGAACTCGATCCAAACGTGACCGAATTGACCACGACCACCAGATTGACGGACGAATTTACCTTCTACTTCAGCAGTAGCACGGATAGTCTCACGGTAAGATACTTGAGGAGCACCTACGTTAGCTTCAACTTTGAATTCACGTTTCATACGGTCAACTAGGATATCAAGGTGAAGTTCACCCATACCTGAGATGATCGTTTGGCCAGTTTCCTGGTCCGTGTGTGCACGGAACGTTGGATCCTCGTCTTGAAGTTTTTGTAGAGCTTGACCCATTTTATCTTGGTCAGCTTTTGATTTTGGTTCTACAGATAATGAGATAACTGGCTCTGGGAAGTCCATAGACTCAAGGATAACTAGGCTCTTTTCATCACATAGTGTATCTCCAGTTGTTGTATCTTTAAGACCAACAGCCGCAGCGATATCTCCTGCATATACTTTTGAAATCTCTTCACGAGAGTTGGCGTGCATTTGTAGGATACGACCTACGCGCTCACGCTTCCCTTTAGTAGAGTTCTGAACGTATGATCCAGAATCTAATGTACCTGAGTACACACGGAAGAATGTTAATTTACCAACGTAAGGATCCGTCATGACTTTGAATGCAAGTGCTGAGAACGGAGCTTCATCTGAAGGTTCACGTACTAGCTCTTCTTCTGTGTCTGGGTCGATCCCTTTCATTGGAGCTACATCAAGTGGCGATGGCAGGTATGCGATAACCGCATCCAACATCTTTTGAACACCTTTGTTTTTGAACGCAGTACCACAAACTACTGGGTAGAATTCTACGTTTACAGTACCTTTACGGATACCTTCAACTAGTTCTTCGTTTGTGATTTCTTCGCCGCCAAGGTATTTTTCCATTAGCTCTTCGTCAAGCTCAGCTACTGCTTCGATTAACTTTTCGCGGTACTCTTCAGCTTGCGCTTTGTACTCTTCTGGAATTTCCACTTCTTGAATATCCGTACCAAGGTCGTTTCCGTACATTGTAGCAGTCATTGTCACTAGGTCAATGATGCCAGTGAAGTCGTCTTCTGCACCGATTGGTAATTGGATTGGGTGAGCGTTTGCTTCCAAACGATCGTGTAATGTTTTAACAGAGTACAAGAAATCTGCACCTGTTTTGTCCATTTTGTTGATGAAAACGATACGTGGTACGCCGTAAGTTGTAGCTTGACGCCATACTGTTTCCGTTTGTGGTTCTACACCTGATTGTGCATCAAGTACAGTTACCGCACCATCAAGTACACGTAATGAACGTTCAACTTCAACCGTGAAGTCTACGTGTCCTGGTGTATCGATGATGTTTACGCGGTGCTCTTTCCATGCAGCTGTTGTAGCAGCTGATGTAATTGTAATTCCGCGCTCTTGCTCTTGCTCCATCCAGTCCATCTGTGAAGCACCTTCGTGCGTTTCACCAATTTTGTGGATACGGCCAGTGTAATAAAGGATACGCTCAGTCGTTGTTGTTTTACCAGCATCGATGTGCGCCATGATTCCGATATTACGAGTTTTCTGTAATGAAAATTCGCGAGCCATTTAAGTTGTCTCCTTCCACTTCGGATTAGAGTGTATAGATTCGGGTGAATCCTACCAGCGATAGTGAGCGAATGCTTTGTTCGCTTCCGCCATTTTGTGCATATCTTCGCGCTTCTTAACTGAAGCACCAGTGTTGTTAGATGCATCTAGGATTTCATTCGCTAAACGCTCTTCCATAGTTTTCTCTCCACGTAGGCGAGAGTAGTTTACAAGGTAACGAAGACCAAGAGTAGAACGACGGTCTGGGCGAACCTCAACCGGTACTTGGTAGTTCGCTCCACCAACACGGCGTGCGCGTACTTCTAGTACTGGCATTACGTTGTTAAGTGCAGCTTCGAATACTTCTAGTGGATCTTTACCAGAACGCTCTTTTACTAATTCGAACGCTCCATAAAGGATCTTTTGAGAAGTACCTCTTTTACCATCAATCATCATTTTGTTAATTAAGCGTGTTACTAGCTTTGAATTGTAAATTGGATCTGGTAACACGTCACGTTTGGAAACAGGACCTTTACGAGGCATGTGTTTTCCTCCTTTCAAAGATTGGTACGATTTGAATTAAATTATTTTTTTTCTTTTGGACGCTTAGTACCGTAAAGTGAACGGCTTTGCATACGACCATTAACACCAGCAGTATCAAGTGCACCACGAACGATGTGGTAGCGTACCCCTGGTAAATCTTTTACTCGTCCGCCACGGATAAGTACAACACTGTGCTCTTGAAGGTTGTGACCTTCACCTGGAATGTAAGCAGTTACTTCCAGTGTGTTTGTTAAACGCACACGAGCATATTTACGAAGAGCCGAGTTCGGTTTCTTCGGTGTCATCGTACCAACACGCGTACAAACTCCACGCTTTTGAGGCGAGTTTAAGTTTGTCGTTGATTTTTTAAAGCTGTTGTAGCCTTTTCCTAGTGCTGGTGATTTTGACTTAGTGACGTTGGATTTACGAGGCTTACGGACCAATTGGTTAATTGTAGGCATCGATTTGTCCTCCCTTCATTTCTAGTTAATTTAAGACCACACATCCAGGTGGTTCATTTTTAGGTAAAAAACAAAGGCTTTGTGAATTTCACAAAAACCGTGAGTCAGCAATTGCTACGACAGAAGCGTGAACCCGAAGGCCAGCCACTTTACCAAGCTGTTGTTTTGACGGAACATTCGTTACCGGAATGTTGAACTCTCGCGCAACTTCCAGAACGGGTGCAATCACATGGTGATCAACATCCATCGCGACAATAATTTCGGACAAGTGTCCATTTCGCGCAGCTTTTACTGCTTGCTTTGTACCGATGATCGTTTTCTGTGCTTGCTTCACTTTTTCATAAGACATTTGCATATCCTCCAAAGCGGTCAAGTCATGGAACTATCAACCTTAAACATATTATCATCTCTACAGATTCATGTCAACACGAATCCATAAAAATATCACGGACTCTCTCCACTTCGGAGGAGCCCGCGATTTATCGACTAGAACTTACTCAGCGCCAATCGTTTCTAAATCTTCTTCAAGTTCGTCTTTAGCTAAGCGCAATTGACGGTAACGTTGCATCCCTGTACCAGCTGGGACAAGCTTCCCGATAATAACGTTCTCTTTAAGACCAAGCAACTCGTCACGTTTTCCTTTGATTGCTGCATCTGTAAGGACACGAGTTGTCTCCTGGAACGATGCTGCAGATAAGAAGGATTCTGTTTCAAGTGATGCTTTTGTGATCCCCAGGATGACTGGACGGCAAGTAGCCGGAAGTTTTCCTTCAAGAACAGCGTCACGGTTTGCTTCAGCGAATTGGTGAACGTCCAGAAGTGATCCTGGAAGTAGTTCCGTTTCACCAGCCTCGATGACACGCACTTTACGAAGCATTTGGCGAACCATTACTTCGATGTGTTTGTCGCCGATTTCTACCCCTTGCATACGGTAAACCTTCTGAACTTCTTTCAGCAAGTAAAGTTGAACTGTGTTGACATCTTTGACGCGAAGAAGTTCTTTCGGATCGATTGAACCTTCTGTCATAACTTGTCCACGCTCAACCGTGTCGCCTTCAGACACTTTCAGACGGGCATTGTATGGTGCCAAGTACTTACGTGTTTCCACGTCGCCTTTGACTGTAATTTCTTTCTGGCCTTCACGAATCTCATCGACCTTCTCGATTGTACCGTTGACTTCTGAGATGACCGCTTGTCCTTTTGGATTACGGGCTTCAAAGATTTCTTGGATACGTGGAAGACCTTGTGTGATATCGTCTCCTGCTACCCCACCTGTGTGGAATGTACGCATTGTTAACTGAGTACCTGGCTCTCCAATTGACTGGGCAGCGATGATACCAACTGCTTCTCCCACTTCAACTGTGTCGCCTGTTGCAAGGTTAAGACCATAACATTTCTTACATACACCATGTTTTGTATTACATGTGAAAGCAGAACGGATTGTTAACTTCTCTAGTCCAGCGTCTAAGATTTCGCGTGCGATATCCGTTGTAATTAATCCGTCTTTTTCTAAGATGACAGCGCCCGTTTCTGGGTGGAATACTGTTTTCTTCGTGTGACGGCCAACGATACGTTCGCTGAAGTCCTCGATAACCTCTGAACCTTCCATTAATGATCCAATTTCAAGACCACGATCTGTTCCACAATCGTCTTCACGAACGATGACGTCTTGTGCTACGTCTACTAGACGACGCGTCAAGTAACCTGAGTCAGCTGTCTTCAGGGCTGTATCGGCAAGACCTTTACGAGCACCGTGAGTAGAGATGAAGTATTCAAGTACCGTTAAACCTTCACGGAAGGAAGATTTGATTGGTAACTCGATGATACGACCAGCCGGGTTGGCCATCAGACCTCGCATACCTGCAAGCTGCGTGAAGTTGGACGCGTTACCACGTGCTCCAGAGTCTTGCATCATGAAGATTGGGTTTAAGTGATCAAGAGACTGCATTAACTTGTCTTGCATAACTTCTTTTGCTTTACTCCACTGGCTGATGACACTTGCATAACGCTCATCTTCCGTAATAAGACCACGACGGAATTGCTTCGTTACTTTGTCCACTTTGCCTTGTGCTTCCTCAAGGATTTCTCCTTTGTCTGGAAGTACCACGATATCTGAAATACCGATTGTGATACCAGCACGCGTTGAGTATTTAAAGCCTAATGCTTTCATGCGATCCAACATTTTTGATGTTTCTGTAATGTGGAATTGCTTGAACACTTCAGCAATAACATTTCCAAGGATTTTCTTCTTGAACGGAGAAACAATTTCCATGTCCTCTAGATGTTTTTTCACATCTGTGTTCGTTGGAACGAAGTATTTTCCTGGTGTTTCAACTTGTAGGTTAAAGTCAGTTGGTTCGTTGATGTATGGGAATTCCTCAGGAAGGATCTCATTGAAAATCACTTTACCGACTGTCGTTAATAACAACATTTTGTTTTGCTCTTCAGTAAACGTTTGGTTGTTTAGAGAAGAAGCTGCAATCGCGATACGAGAGTGCAAATGCACGTGACCGTTCGTGTATGCAAGTAAAACTTCATCTGGTCCGTAGAAGATAGAACCTTCACCTGTTGCACCTTTACGCTCAAGAGTTAAGTAGTAGTTTCCTAGTACCATATCCTGAGATGGTGTAACAACTGGTTTTCCGTCTTTCGGGTTCAAGATGTTTTGAGCGGCAAGCATAAGAAGACGCGCTTCTGCTTGTGCTTCTGCAGAAAGTGGAACGTGAACCGCCATTTGGTCACCATCGAAGTCAGCGTTGTAAGCTGTACATACAAGTGGGTGTAGACGGATGGCACGGCCTTCAACTAGTGTTGGCTCGAATGCCTGGATTCCTAATCGGTGAAGCGTAGGTGCTCGGTTAAGAAGGACCGGATGCTCACGGATAACGTCTTCTAATACATCCCAAACTTCAGAATGTAGACGCTCGATTTTGCGTTTTGCAGATTTAATATTATGGGCAAGACCGCGTTCTACCAATTCTTTCATAACGAACGGTTTGAACAACTCGATCGCCATTTCTTTTGGTAGACCACATTGGTACATTTTTAAGTTAGGACCTACAACGATAACCGAACGACCAGAATAGTCAACACGTTTACCAAGTAAGTTTTGACGGAAACGTCCTTGCTTCCCTTTTAGCATGTGTGATAGTGACTTCAATGGACGGTTACCTGGTCCAGTAACTGGACGGCCACGGCGACCATTATCAATCAATGCATCCACTGCTTCTTGGAGCATGCGCTTCTCATTTTGAACGATGATGCTTGGAGCACCAAGGTCAAGAAGACGCTTTAGACGGTTGTTCCGGTTGATGACACGGCGGTACAAATCATTCAAGTCAGACGTCGCAAAACGTCCACCATCTAATTGAACCATCGGACGTAATTCTGGTGGAATGACCGGAAGAACATCAAGAATCATCCAATCTGGTTTGTTTCCAGAGTTACGGAATGACTCAACTACTTCAAGACGTTTAATCGCACGTGTGCGACGTTGTCCTTGTGCAGTTTTCAATTCTTCTTTTAGCGTATCCGTTTCTTTTTCAAGATCGATTTCTTCGAGCAAGCGCTTGATAGCTTCTGCACCCATCGCTGCTAAGAATTTCGTTCCATATTTTTCACGGTATGCGCGGTATTCCTTCTCAGAAAGAAGTTGTTTCTTTTCAAGCGGTGTATCCGCAGGATCTACCACGACATAAGAAGCAAAGTAAATGACTTCTTCTAAAGAGCGTGGAGACATATCAAGAATCAAGCCCATACGACTTGGAATTCCTTTAAAGTACCAAATATGTGAAACAGGAGCAGCTAGCTCGATGTGACCCATACGCTCACGACGTACTTTTGCACGTGTGACTTCTACTCCACAGCGGTCACAGACGACGCCTTTATAACGGACGCGCTTGTATTTTCCACAGTGACACTCCCAATCCTTTGTAGGACCGAAGATACGTTCACAGAATAACCCGTCTTTCTCAGGTTTTAGTGTACGGTAGTTGATTGTTTCTGGTTTTTTAACTTCTCCATAAGACCATGAACGAATCTTGTCTGGTGAAGCTAATCCAATTTTCATATATTCGAAGTTATTAACGTCTATCAAGGAGCCTACCTCCCTCTAGTGTTGTCTTTAAAAGACTTCAAGCAGCTCTGCTTTAAGATAGGCGGGAAGGACGAACCTTCCCGCAGTATAGAAATTACTTATTCAACTGTCTCAGCAGTTTCCTCTGAAACTGGTGGTAAGATGCCTAATGACTCAGCTGATGGCAGGTCTTCGTCTTCTTCAAGATCGCGAAGCTCTACTTCTTCATCATTGATTGTCATCATTTTAACGTCCATACCTAGTGACTGAAGCTCTTTAATTAATACTTTGAATGATTCTGGAACACCTGGTTCTGGAACGCTTTCGCCTTTAACGATGGCTTCGTATGTTTTCACACGACCTACAACGTCATCGGATTTCACTGTCAAGATTTCTTGAAGTGTATAAGCAGCACCATAAGCTTCAAGTGCCCAAACCTCCATCTCCCCGAAACGCTGACCACCGAACTGGGCTTTACCGCCAAGTGGTTGTTGCGTAACAAGTGAGTAAGGTCCTGTAGAACGTGCGTGAAGCTTGTCATCAACCATGTGCGCAAGTTTGATCATGTACATGATTCCGACAGATACACGGTTGTCGAATGGTTCCCCTGAGCGACCATCATAAAGGACAGTTTTCCCGTCACGATTCATCCCAGCTTCTTCCATCGTTTCCCATACATCTTCTTCATTCGCTCCATCAAATACAGGAGATGCCATGTGAACACCTAACGTACGAGCAGCCATACCTAAGTGAAGCTCAAGTACCTGACCGATGTTCATACGAGATGGTACACCAAGTGGGTTCAACATGATATCAACTGGCGTTCCGTCTGGAAGGAAAGGCATATCTTCTTCCGGCAAGATGCGCGAGATAACACCCTTGTTTCCGTGACGTCCAGCCATTTTATCCCCTACAGAGATTTTACGTTTTTGTACGATGTACGCACGAACGAGTTGGTTTACACCCGGTGGAAGCTCATCTCCGTCTTCACGGTTGAACACTTTCACGTCTAGGATGATACCGCCAGCGCCGTGTGGTACACGTAGAGACGTGTCACGAACTTCACGTGCTTTTTCACCGAAGATTGCGTGTAGTAGACGCTCTTCTGCAGTAAGTTCTGTAACCCCTTTAGGTGTTACTTTTCCTACTAAGATATCGCCATCACGAACTTCAGCACCGATACGGATGATTCCACGATCGTCTAGGTTACGAAGTGCTTCTTCCCCGACATTTGGAATATCACGTGTAATTTCTTCCGGCCCAAGCTTTGTATCACGAGACTCTGACTCATACTCTTCAATATGGACAGATGTGTAAACGTCGTCTTTCACAAGACGCTCACTCATGATTACAGCATCCTCGTAGTTGTAGCCGTCCCATGTCATGAAGGCAACAAGAACGTTACGCCCAAGCGCTAGCTCTCCAGCTTCCATTGAGGGTCCGTCTGCAAGGATATCATTTGGATTCACTACATCGCCAACACGTACGATTGGGCGTTGGTTGTAGCTTGTCCCTTGGTTTGAACGGATGAATTTTTGTAGCTTGTATACTGTTAAATCGCCTTTTACTTCTTTGCCATCGACTTCTTCGATGCGGCGAACGCGAATTTCTTTTGCTTCGACGTGCTCAACGATTCCGTGATACTTGGCAACAACTGCTGCGCCTGAATCACGTGCGTTGACGTGCTCCATACCTGTTCCGACAAACGGTGCTTCTGGGTTTAATAGAGGCACGGCTTGACGTTGCATGTTCGCTCCCATTAGGGCACGGTTGGAGTCATCGTTTTCTAAGAATGGGATACATGCTGTCGCAGCCGATACAACTTGCTTTGGAGATACGTCCATGTAGTCGATTTGCTCGCGGCGGAATACCGTGTTATCTCCACGGAAACGTCCTACGACTTCTTCGTTTGCAAAGCTACCGTCTTCGTTAAGAATCGAGTTTGCTTGTGCCACTACATAGTTGTCTTCTTCATCTGCTGTTAAATAATCGATGCGGCTAGTCACTTGACCCGTCTCAGGATCTACACGACGATATGGTGTTTCAATAAACCCAAACTTGTTCACTTTCGCGAAACTTGAAAGGGAGTTGATTAGACCGATGTTTGGCCCCTCAGGTGTTTCAATCGGACACATACGACCATAGTGAGAGTAGTGAACGTCACGTACTTCAAATCCAGCACGCTCACGTGTTAAACCACCAGGTCCAAGTGCAGATAGACGACGCTTATGCGTTAGCTCTGCAAGTGGGTTTGTTTGGTCCATGAACTGAGATAATTGCGAGCTACCGAAGAACTCTTTAATCGACGCGATAACAGGACGGATGTTAATCAGCTGTTGCGGCACGATAGACTGTGTATCATTGATTGACATACGCTCACGAACAACACGCTCCATACGAGAAAGACCGATACGGAACTGATTCTGAAGAAGTTCTCCGACTGAACGCAGACGACGATTTCCTAGGTGATCGATATCATCTGTGTTTCCAACGTTGTATAAAAGGTTAAAGAAGTAACTGATAGAAGAAATAATATCAGCAGGTGTGATATTTTTGATTTCTTCTTCTACGTACGCATTGCTGATTACCGTAATTTCTTTTTGGTTCTCATCGTTTGGTGCGTAGATTTTCACAGCTTGGATTACGATGTCATCTTCAAGTACGCCACCCACTTGTGAAAGTGTTTTGAAGCCAATCCCACTTTCAAGGTTTGGAATCAAACGGTCTAGTACTCGACGGTCGATCATTGTTCCCTCTTCTACAAGGATTTCTCCTGTTTCTGGGTCAACAAGTGTTTCAGCAATCGTTTGGTTGAAGAGACGGTTTTTGATGTGAAGCTTTTTATTCATCTTGTAGCGACCTACATTTGCAAGATCATAACGCTTCGCATCGAAGAAACGAGAATATAAAAGGCTCTTCGCGCTATCTACTGTTGGCGGCTCGCCTGGACGAAGACGCTCGTAAATTTCTAGAAGTGCTTTTTCTGTTGTTTCTGTGTTATCTTTTTCGAGTGTATTGCGTAAGTATTCGTTGTCACCAAGAAGCTCAATGATTTCTTGGTCTGTACCGAAACCTAATGCACGCAGTAACACGGTAACTGGTAGTTTACGTGTACGGTCGATACGGACGTATACAACGTCCTTTGCATCGATTTCATACTCAAGCCATGCACCACGGTTTGGAATTACTGTAGCACCAAAGCCTTTTTTACCGTTTTTATCTGTTTTATCGTGGAAATATACACTTGGGGAACGAACTAACTGAGAAACGATTACACGTTCAGCACCATTGATGATGAATGTGCCTGTTTCTGTCATAAGTGGGAAGTCACCCATAAATACATCTTGTTCTTTTACTTCGTCTGTCTCTCTGTTGTGGAGACGTACTTTTACACGAAGTGGTGCTGCATATGTTGCATCACGCTCTTTTGATTCGTCTACTGAGTACTTAGGTTCACCAAGCTTGTAGTCGACGAATTCAAGGGATAAGTTCCCTGTAAAATCTTCGATCGGTGAAATATCTTTAAACATTTCACGCAATCCTTCTTCTAAAAACCACTCATAAGATGCCGTCTGAATCTCAATCAGATTCGGAAGATCGAGCACCTCACTGATACGCGCAAAACTTCTACGCTGGCGGTGTTGTCCGTACTGAACTAGTTGACCTGTCAACTTATTCACCCCTCAAGAAACGATTTTCTTTCTATGCTACCTAGGCAGCGATAAAGACAAAAAGAAAACGAGTTCTAAGTTAGAGCTCATTTTCGATTACATAAAAATTGACGGAGCGTGCTGTAAAAATGGGCATACTCCTACAAAATAATATTTTTGCATTTTATTATAATATCACAGCGAATTTGTCAAGTCAATATTTCTTGGCCTTTAAAATCCAATATCCCTTGACTTTTTCCACAACTTCTACTTCTGAGTAGAGCTGTTCGAGAAATTCTTTTGTCGATGGGGCACCTTGTTTCTTTTGAATCACGATCCAAAGTTCGCCACCGTCTAAAAGACGTTCATACGCTTGTTGATAGAATCGGAAAATAGTTTCTTTCCCTGCACGAATCGGAGGATTGGTAATGACCGCAGCTAGTCCTGTCGGTACATTCTCCATTCCGTCACTTACGGCAATTCGCACATTTTGAACCCCGTTGCGGTCTGCATTTTTTCCAGCAAGCTCCACAGCTCGCTCATTGACATCCACCATATGGACGATCCGTTCTGGAAACGCTTTGGCGAGCGTCAACCCGATCGGGCCGTATCCACACCCTACGTCTGCAAAGTCTCCGTCGATCTGAGGTGCCTGAAATGCCTCCATGAGAACACGGGAGCCAAAATCTACTCCACTTTTGCTGAATACTCCACGATCCGTCTCTAGTGTGAACGTGTGGCCACGCCCTACATGCTGGATCTTTGATGGATTACTTTCAACGTCTGGACGATTCGAATAATAGTGGTTGCTCATGACATTCCCCTCCTTCGTAAAACGTAAAAAGAAGAAAAGCCCGTCACTAATTGACGGGCTTTTCACTGTAGGAAGAAAGTGATTACTTAACTTCTACGTTAGCGCCTACTTCTTCAAGTTGAGCTTTGATTGCTTCAGCATCTTCTTTAGATACGCCTTCTTTAAGTGCTTTTGGTGCGTTGTCTACTACTTCTTTAGCTTCTTTCAAGCCAAGACCAGTGATTTCACGTACCACTTTGATTACTTTGATTTTTTGATCGCCAGCAGAAGCTAGGATTACATCAAATTCAGTTTGCTCTTCAGCAGCAGCAGCGTTACCAGCAGCAGCAGCTACAGGAGCAGCAGCAGTTACACCAAATTCTTCTTCGATTGCTTTTACTAAGTCGTTAAGTTCAAGAACTGTCATTTCTTTGATTGCTTCTAAGATTTGCTCGTTTTTCATTTTAATTTCCTCCTATTTGGATATAAGTTTATGAAGCTACGAGGCTGCTATTAAGCGCCTTGCTCTTCTTTTTGTTCTGCAACAGCTTTTGTTGCAAGCGCGAAGTTGCGCATTGGAGCTTGAAGTACAGAAAGTAGCATAGAAAGTAGGCCTTCGCGTGATGGAAGTTCTGCAAGAGCTTTAACGTCTGCTGCAGATGCAACCGTACCTTCGATAATACCCGCTTTGATTTCAAGCGCTTCGTTCGTTTTTGCGAAATCATTGATGATTTTCGCAGGAGCTACTACATCTTCAGTTGAAAATGCAACAGCGTTTGGACCTGTTAAGTGCTCGTTGATTGCTTCGAATCCAACAGATTCAGTAGCACGACGTGTTAAAGAGTTTTTGAATACTTTGAACTCAACGCCAGCTTCACGAAGTTGTTTACGAAGTTCAGTTACTTGCGCAACGTTCAAACCACGGTAGTCAACAACTACTACTGATGCAGCAGATTGGAACTTCTCAGCGATCTCTTGAACTTGCACTTTTTTTGTTTCGATTGCTTTGCTCATAGTGGCACCTCCTATTAGAATTGCCATTTATACCGACAAAAGAAAAGCCCCCGGGTCTAAAAAGACACGAAGGCAGGAAAAGTCATCATCAAAAAGAATCTGAATTTTGCTTGTCCTCGGCAGGAACATTAAGCGCATGACACGCACCTGCTGTCTTCGGTACAAATGATTAAGTTACAACAAGAGACATCTTAACAGATGCCTCTCAGAGTTGTCAATACTTATTTTGCTGCAGCAGCAGCGTCGATTTTTACAGCAGGACCCATAGTTGTTGTTACAACTACAGACTTCATGTAAACACCTTTCGCAGCTGAAGGCTTAGCTTTTTGAATTACATCAAATACAGTTTTGAAGTTTTCTGCTAACTTGTCGTTGTCGAAAGAAGCTTTACCGATTGGAGCGTGGATGATTCCAGCTTTGTCTGCACGGTATTCTACTTTACCAGCTTTGATTTCGTTAACAGCTTTTGTTACGTCAAATGTAACTGTACCTGTTTTCGGGTTCGGCATTAAACCTTTTGGTCCTAATACACGTCCGATTTTACCAACTTCACCCATCATGTCAGGAGTCGCTACGATTACATCGAAGTCAAACCATCCTTGTTGGATTTTGTTGATGTAGTCAGCATCGCCTACGAAGTCAGCGCCAGCAGCTTCTGCTTCTTTTGCTTTTTCGCCTTTAGCGAATACTAATACACGTTGAGTTTTACCAGTTCCGTTTGGAAGCACTACTGCTCCACGGATTTGCTGGTCGTTTTTACGAGTGTCGATTCCAAGACGGAATGCCACTTCAACTGTTGCATCGAAGTTTACAGTGCTTGTTTCTTTCGCAAGCGCGATCGCCTCGTCAACAGAATATAATTTCGTACGGTCGACTAATTTCGCCGCATCTTGTAGTTTTTTACCTTGTTTAGCCATTTTAAAATGTCCTCCTTATAGTGGTCTTAGCGGAATAAACCTCCCACAATTAAGGGCTGTAGCTATTCATGTTATGAACAACTACAACCCCCAAAACAAACGCGTCATAAAAACGTAAGCACAGTATTAGTCTTCGATCGTAATACCCATGCTACGTGCAGTACCTTCAACCATCAACATAGCTGCTTCAACAGATGCTGCATTTAAATCTGGCATTTTTTGTTCTGCGATTTCGCGAACTTTATCACGTTTCACCACTGCCACTTTTACGCGGTTTGGTTCACCTGATCCAGATTGAATACCAGCTGCTACTTTAAGTAGAACTGCTGCCGGTGGAGTTTTTGTAATGAATGTAAATGAACGGTCTTCAAATACAGAAATTTCAACCGGAATGATTAGTCCTGCTTGATCAGCAGTACGTGCGTTGAACTCCTTACAGAATCCCATGATGTTCACACCTGCTTGACCTAGTGCTGGTCCAACTGGTGGAGCTGGATTAGCTTTACCTGCAGGGATTTGTAGTTTAACAACTTTAATCACTTTTTTAGCCACGAGACACACCTCCTTAAGTCCGTGATGTGGTAATAGGGTTGCCCCTCCCACTCAATATCTGTCTCTCAGCGATTTCGCTGCTTACAGTAATAAAATTTGTTAGGCAGACTTTTTCAGCCTGACCTTTGAAATGATACTATAATTTCCAACGTTCTGCAAGTAGCAATCGGAATTATATTTTTTGAACTTGCTCGTAATCAAGTTCCATATTCGTTTCACGACCGAACATGTCGACGGAAACTGTGATCTTGCCTTTCGCGCCATCGATTGCTTCCACTTTGCCTTGGAAGTGTGCAAACGGCCCTTCAAGCACTTCAACTAGCTCGCCGATATCAAAGTCCATTTCGACTTTGCGCTCGGACATGCCCATTTGTTTCAGGATGAAATCAACTTCTTCTGGAAGAAGTGGTGTTGGTTTTGTTCCTCCACCTGATGACCCAATAAACCCTGTTACACCTGGTGTGTTACGTACCACATACCAAGCGTCATCCGTCATGATCAATTCGACCAAAACGTAGCCTGGGAATGTTTTACGCATCACTGTGCGCTTTTTACCATCTTTATAATCTGTCTCTTGCTCTTCTGGAATGATGACGCGGAAAATCTTGTCTTGCATTCCCATCGTCTCAACGCGTTTTTCAAGGTTTGCTTTTACTTTGTTCTCATACCCAGAATACGTGTGGACGACATACCAATTCTTCTCCATCGGTGTGGAATCCTCCTTTTTTCTCTCCAAATGAAAAAACCCGTTTTAGGACGGGCTATTCGTTCACATATCAATTTGCTGTGATTTACAGGTCAAGATACCAACGGAACAACTCAGTAATTCCTAAATCGATAACAGCAAAAAATAAAGCTACAACTACAACCGTGGACAATACAATAATTGTGTAACGTGTAAGTTCCTTGCGGCGTGGCCAGCTGACCTTACGCATCTCAGAAACGACGTTTTTAAAGAAATTACCTACATTAGCCATTCGAGCTAAAACCTCCATGCGTGGGATCTTGCGATGTATGTTTACAGTGTTTGCTTATGAAGTGTATGTGCATTGCAATGCGCACAAAATTTCTTGCGTTCAACACGCGTTGATGTGGTTTTGGCAGGCACCGTATAATTACGACTGCCACACTGTGTACAACTTAAACTCATTTTTTGCGACATAACCATCACCTCTCGGCGTGTAAAGTCTTTTACAAGCGTACCACCTGATATTTCCTCTGTCAACAGCGCGTCAAGTACTCAACTCATAACACTTACTTCTGCATAACGTTCCAATTTTCTTTTGACACGCTGCAAAGCATTATCAATCGATTTGACATGCCGGTTTAACTGTTCCGAGATTTCCTGGTACGACTGACCCTCGATGTAGAGCATGAGCACTTGCTGCTCCAAATCACTCAACATCTCCCCCATCTTCTCTTCAATGAAATCAAAACTCTCTTGGCTAATCACCAATTGTTCCGGGTCATCGATCACCGTGCTGGCAATGGTATCAAGCAGTGTCCGTTCAGAATCTTCGTCAAAATAAACGGGTTTATCAAGGGAGACGTACGAGTTCAACGGGATGTGCTTTTGACGCGTCGCCGTCTTGATCGCCGTAATAATTTGACGTGTGATACAAAGTTCCGCAAAGGCTCGGAAAGACGTTAATTTTTCCTCACGAAAGTCACGAATGGCTTTATAAAGGCCAATCATGCCCTCTTGCAAAATATCCTCCCGGTCCGCTCCTATCAAAAAATAGGATTTGGCTTTCATACGGACGAGTGGCTTGTATTTGGTGATCAGAAAATCCAGTGCTTCGGTATTGCCGGCATGGATGAGCTCGAGAACGGCGTCATCTGCCAGTTGTGAGAAGGGGGCATGCCCATGTGCTGTCTTATCCATGAAGTCACCTCGGATGCGCTTGTTACCTTTAGTATACAGAAGATGGTAAGCGCCTTCAATGCATCATTTCAATCCTCGGCGCCATTTTTCGAAAATTTCTGCAACTTCTGACGTCAAAGGAATCTTTGAATGGGCATTGGAAGACTGAATAGACCGAACTTCTTTTGTGATTTGTTTCTCCACAAGTTCCATTTCGATTTCAAGCTCCCGCGCGGACTTGCGGAGCGCTCCTTGCGCAAAGATGACCCATTGTTCGATAGAGTCCGACGTAGCTACGACCACTTCTGTCCGTCGGTTGATGAGTTGGGCAGCAAGCTTCTCTATCCGCTCATCCGCAGTTTCATTCTCACGTGTATAAATAATTTGTAATTTGTATTTGTTTTCCTTCGACTCGATCCCTGGGACGAGGTGGGCATCGAATACAATGATGACCTCACATCCCATAAAGGCTTGATATTCTGCCATGTGTTCAATCAACCGGTCCCTGGCATCTAAGAGCTTGCTATCTTTTAACACGCGCAGCTCTTGCCAAGCACCGATGATATTATAGCCGTCTACAAGAAGGATCTGCTTCATGTTAATTACCTAGTGGCTGACGGTTTCGATACACTTCGTACATCAAGAGAGAAGCTGCTACGGACGCGTTTAAACTTGTCACGTGACCAATCATCGGCAAATGGTACAGGAAGTCACACTTGTCACGTAACAAGCGGCCCATCCCTTTCCCTTCGCCTCCAATGATGACAGCTAGTGGAAGTGTTGCATCCATACGACGGTAATCTGTCGAGCCTTTTGCATCAGTTCCTGCGATCCAAACACCCTTCTTCTTTAACTCATCAATGGTTTGCGCTAAGTTTGTAGCGCGATGAACAGGTACGTGTTCAATTGCGCCAGTTGACGCTTTTGCAACGACCGCTGTCAATCCAACTGCACGGCGCTTTGGAATGATGATTCCGTGAACACCCACTGCATCCGCTGTTCGTAAAATCGACCCCAGATTATGAGGATCTTCTAGCTCGTCTAAAATTAAGATGAATGGGTCTTCTTTGCGACTTTCTGCTAGGGCCAAAATATCATCAAGCTCTGCGTATGTGTATGCAGCAACTGATGCGACGACTCCTTGGTGGACCGAATCTGTCAGTTGGTCGAGTTTTTTCTTCGGAACGAACTGGACGACGATGCCCGATTCCTTTGCGAGTTTGATAATTTCCGTGACGCCGGTTTTTTGCGTTCCTTCGCCAATCCAAATTTTGTTCATTTCTCGTCCGGCCTTTAATGATTCGAGGACGGGGTTTTTCCCGGCAATAATCTCTCCGGTCTGTTCATGTTTTTCAGTCATTTTGCGGCCTCCTTTCGGCTATCAATTGCGGTGATCGCATAGGTTAAAAGTTGTTCGACACGGTCATGGTCTCCTCGCAGATAAAGGCTACCTAGTACCGCCTCAAACCCTGTACTTGCTCGGTATGTTTGGACGTCTGTGTTTTTCGGGACCGTTCCAGACTTCGCATTGCGGCCACGGCGATACGTCGCAAGTTCGTCTTCTGTCAGGAAGTTGTTTTCCATCATGTCATGCACAATAGCGCTCTGGGCTTTTGCAGATACATAGTTCGTAGCTTCTCGGTGTAAGGCATTCGGGCGAATCATCCCGTTCACAAGAAGGTGCTCACGAACCGCCCGTTCAAGAACAGCATCTCCCATATAGGCGAGCGCGAGGGCATTCAGTTGTTTCACATCAGCTGGACGTAACGACATGTCAGCCTCGCTTCCAACGAACACCTTGTGCTGTATCTTCGAGCAAGATGTTCATTTCTTTTAATTGGTCACGAATTTCATCCGCACGTGCAAAATTGCGGTCTTTTCGTGCTTGATTGCGTTCTTCAATCAACGCATCGATTTCTTCGTCTAACAGTTCTTTTTCTGAAGATACGTTCAATCCAAGAACGGCCATAAACTTCTCTAGTGTCGCCGCGTATGCCGTTAACACAGCAACCGATGTCTGGTTCTGCTTCAAATAGACGTTTGCTTGTTTCGCGATTTCAAATAATGTCGCAATCGCGTTTGCTGTATTGAAATCGTCATCCATCGCATCTTCATACGCTTTAATCTGCTCGTTCAACTGGAATGTCCACATGTCATCTTGATCTCCAAGGTCTGCCGAGTGTTCTAAGCGGTGAACGACATTTGCATAGGCCGTGCGGATGCGGTCAAGTCCCGCTTCTGCTTGTTCCACAAGTTCACCAGAATAATTGATTGGGTTGCGGTAGTGCACACTCAACATGAAGAAGCGAAGCACTTGTGGATCGATATGGTTACGAATATCGTTCACGAGCACAAAGTTCCCTAAAGACTTCGACATTTTTTCGTTGTCGATGTTGATATAGCCATTGTGCATCCAGTAGCGTGCGAACTCTTTGTCGTTGTGTGCTTCAGACTGAGCGATTTCATTTTCATGGTGCGGGAATGTCAGGTCTTGGCCACCTGCATGAATATCGATTGTGTCGCCAAGGATATCGCGTGCCATTACTGAACATTCAATGTGCCAACCAGGGCGTCCTGCTCCCCACGGACTTTCCCATGAGATTTCCCCTGGCTTTGCTGCTTTCCATAAAGCGAAATCAAGCGCATCTTCTTTCTTCTCGCCGACTTCAATTCGTGCCCCACTCTTCAAGTCGTTAATATCTTGGTGCGACAATTTGCCGTAACCATCAAATTTACGCGTTCGGTAGTAAACGTCTCCCTGTGATTCATAAGCATAGCCTTTGTCAATTAAGACATTGATAAAGTCGATAATCTGATCCATATGCTCAGTTACGCGGGGATGATCGTCTGCCCGGTTGCACCCAAGCGCCTCGATATCAGCAAAGTAAGCTTCAATAAAGCGTTCTGTCAGGTCCGATACATCTTCTCCGAGTTCATTCGCTGCTTTGATGATTTTATCGTCGACATCCGTAAAGTTTGAAACGAAGTGCACATCATATCCGCGATAGCTCAAATAGTTTCGCACTGTATCGTAGACGATGACAGGACGAGCGTTTCCGATATGGATGTAGTTGTAAACCGTTGGGCCACAGACGTACATCTTGACCTTTCCTTCTTCTAACGGGACGAATGTTTCTTTTTCACGCGTTAGTGTATTAAAAATACGGATGCTCATTGTCCTCTCTCCTCTCGTAATTGCGCACTTAAGCGATCTAACTCACGTTGTAATTTTTCGATACAGTCTTCCATCTGCTGACAGCGTTCGTCTACAGGGTCCGGAATGTTTTGGTGATTCAAGTTTTGCTTCACACGTACACCATCTAGCACGACGACTTTTCCTGGGATTCCAACGACCGTCGCGTTCGCAGGGACGTCTTTTAATACGACAGACCCCGCCCCGACTTTGCTATTGTCTCCAAGTGTGATGGAACCAAGTACTTTTGCGCCAGTTGCCACTAGGACGTTATTTCCAAGTGTCGGATGACGTTTGCCTTTTTCTTTACCGGTCCCGCCGAGCGTGACGCCTTGGAACAAAATGCAGTCGTCGCCAATTTCACATGTCTCACCGATGACGACACCCATGCCGTGATCGATGAAGAAACGGCGACCGATTTTTGCCCCCGGATGAATCTCGATTCCCGTGAAGAAGCGGCTAATTTGAGAAACAGCACGCGCCAAGAAAAATAGTTTATTTTTAAACAGAGTATGTGCGATTCGGTGCGCCCAGATCGCGTGAAGGCCGGAGTAGGTCAACACGACTTCAAAGACGCTGCGGGCTGCAGGATCTTGCTCGAAGACGGTGGCGATGTCTTCTTTTATATGCTTGAACATAGGAGTTCCTCCTTGAGTTAATGATGAATAATGAAGATTTTAAATACTGATGGACGTCTGTTGACTTTGTGCCCTGAAGTGGACGTTTTATGCCCTGTGAAGATGGTTTTGTGCCCTGAACAAGACGTTTTGTGCCCTGGGTCATATTATGGAAACTAATTCCGCCATTTAAGTAGCTTCTCAATTAAATACGCGTAAAAAAACGCCCCCACCTAGTCAGGTCGACTAGACAGAGGCGCAGTATGCACGGTTCCACTCTGATGAGAAATCCCGAAAAAAGATTTCACTTCTCCTACCCGATAACGAGGGCGAATCGTCTGGCCTACTGATTGTTCAGCACAGCGCTCAGAGGTGCATTTCAAAGATGCATGGGCTCAGGTCACTTGCAGCCGGTGGTGACCCTCTCTACGGGAGCTTACGTCTTTTACTTCTCCTCATCAAAGCTTTCATATGTGGTTCTAATTTTACTCACCTAGTGCAGAAAGTCAATCTTATTGATTCGCGAATTTTTCCACGCGCTTAAGAACTTTCTCTTTACCAAGAAGGGCGATCGCATTCGGAAGATCCGGACCATGTGTTTGCCCTGTAGCAACTACACGAATCGGCATGAATAAGCCTTTCCCTTTAGCGCCCGTCTCTTTTTGTACAGCCTTAATTGCTGCTTTAATTGCATCTGCCTCTAGCGTGTCCATTGTCTCAAGTTGTGCTTTGAAGGCTGTCATAACAGCAGGCACTTGCTCTTCATTAAGAACTGCCATTGCCTCATCATCATAGTTTAACTCGTCGGCAAAGAACAACTCCGATAGTTCCACGATTTCAGCACCAAAGCTCATTTGTTCTTGATACAAGGCAACCAACTGGTTTGCCCAGTCCGCTTGCTCCGCTGACAATTCAGCAGGAAGCTTACCTGCTTGTTGCAAGTGCGGGATGGCCATTGCAGCGACTTCTTCAGCAGATAGTTTTTTCATATATTGATTGTTCATCCATGTCAGTTTATTCGTATCAAACATCGATGGTGACTTTGAAAGGCGCTTTTCATCAAATAATTCGATGAGCTGATCTTTTGAGAAGATTTCTTCTTCCCCTTCAGGTGACCACCCAAGAAGTGCGAAGAAGTTGAACATCGCTTCAGGAAGGTAGCCTAAGTTTTTATATTGTGTGATGAATTGAATGATGGACTCATCACGTTTTGAAAGTTTTTTACGGCTCTCATTAATAATCAACGTCATGTGGCCATATTTTGGCGCTTCCATACCAAGTGCATGGAATACCATGATTTGTTTTGGCGTGTTTGAAAGATGCTCTTCCCCACGAAGAACATGGCTGATCTTCATGAAGTGATCATCTAATACTACCGCATAGTTGTATGTTGGGATGCCGTTTGCTTTAACCAGTACCCAATCCCCCACATCTTTGGATTCGAACGTGACTGTACCACGGACCATATCTTCGATTGTGTAAGTTACATCCGCTGGTACACGCATGCGAATTGTATAAGCTTCTCCAGCCGCTTCTTTTGCAGCTACTTCTTCTGCAGAAAGGTTGCGACATTTCCCGCTATACATAGGAGCAGCAATTCCCGCTTCTTTTTGGCGCTCGCGCTCTGCTTCGAGCTCTTCTGATGAACAGAAGCATTTGTAAGCATGACCTTCTGCAAGCATCTTTTCAGCATGTTCTTTGTAGATATCTAAACGTTCCATTTGACGATACGGACCGTAGTCGCCGCCAATGTCTACAGACTCATCGTACTCGATTCCTAACCAGCGCAAGTTATCAAGCTGTGACAATTCGCCGCCTTCGATGTTGCGTTCGATGTCTGTGTCCTCAATTCGGACGATAAATTTCCCGCCGTGGTGGCGCGCAAATAAATAGTTAAAAAGTGCTGTACGGGCACCGCCGATATGCAATTGACCAGTCGGACTCGGTGCGTAACGTACGCGTACTTCGTTTGTCATGGGTGTTCCTCCTCTAAAATTCACTTGTACCATTCTATCATTCGAGCCGAGATAGAGAAAGTTTATTTTTGTACGAGTAAAATCGTTGCTAGTGCAGCGATCCCTTCTTCACGACCCGGGAATCCTAGCTTCTCTGTCGTCGTTGCTTTGACGTTGATTTGAGACTCATCTGCTTCTAATAGTTCTGCAATACGGGCACGCATCGCAGGAATGTGTGGAGCCATTTTCGGGCGCTGTGCAATGATCGTGCAGTCAATATTGCCGAGTACATAGCCCTTTTCTTTTACAATGTTCCAGCAGTGTGTGAGCAGTTTCGCTGAATCTGCGTCTTTAAATGCTGGGTCCGTATCTGGGAAGTGACGGCCAATGTCTCCTTCGCCGATTGCTCCAAGTGCCGCATCTGTAATCGTATGTAGCAGAACATCTGCATCCGAATGGCCGACAAGACCTCTTTCGTGGGGAACTGTGATTCCTCCAATAATTAATGGGCGCCCTTCTTCAAAAGCATGTACATCAAATCCTTGTCCAATACGCATTACTTTGTCTCCTCTCTAAGTTTTAAAATTCCTTCTCCAAGCACCAGGTCTTCTGGTGTCGTCATTTTTTGATTGTCATACGAACTCTCCACAACATAAACTGGAATGCCCGCTAGTTCTGCAAGCATCGCTTCATCGGTCCCTAAAAAACCCTGTTCATCTGCTTGACGCGCCGCTTTCATTAGCAATTCATACTGAAACGCTTGGGGCGTCTGAACAGACCACAAAGTTTCACGGTCAATCGTCTCTTGCACTTGGCCATCTACCACTCGTTTCATCGTATCTTTTGCTTTTACTGCGGCGATTGCACCGCCGCTCGCTGTTGCTTTTTCAACGAGTGCATGAATCGTCTCTTGCAAGATGAAGGGGCGTGCCGCGTCGTGGACGAGTACGATTTCTGCACCACTTGCTGCTTGAAGTGCTGCATAAACACTGTGTTGACGTTCATCTCCACCTTGTACGAGCTTTGTCACCTTTGTCAGTTGATACTGTGTAATCAAATTTTCAACATCTTGTTGTTCTTGTTCTTTAATCGCAAGAACAATTTCTTCACACCACGGATCTAGTTGAAATACTTCCAATGTGTGTGCAAGTATCGGTTTGCCATTCAACTTTAGAAATAATTTATTATACGCTGCTCCCATCCGCTTTCCACTTCCGGCAGCCGGCAGTACGACTGTATAGTTCATAGTGAAACACCTTTCTAAACAGACGGAATCCCGGTACACGAACGTGCCCGAGATCCTGAACTTATTTTTCAAGTGGCTTTGCAAAAATCATGCGTCCTGCAGATGTCTGAAGAACACTTGTCACTTCCACTTGGATCGCTTGATTGATATACGATTTTCCACCTTCAACAACAATCATCGTACCATCATCTAAGTAAGCCACGCCTTGATTTTGCTCTTTCCCGTCTTTGATGATCACAACTTGCATGACTTCACCTGGGATAACGACTGGTTTCACAGCATTGGCAAGATCATTAATATTGAGAACCGGTACATTATGTAACTCACATACCTTATTCAGGTTAAAATCATTGGTCATGACTATCCCTTTTTTCTTCTTCGCTAATCGCACCAGTTTCAAGTCTACTTCATGCACGTCCTCAAAATCGTCTTCCACGATTTCGATAGGTGTCGTCCGTTCAGCTTGCAGACGCTTTAATACATCGAGTCCTCGGCGACCGCGTGTACGCTTAAGTGTATCTGAAGAGTCGGCGATATGTTGCAATTCGGTTAACACGAACTGGGGTACGACAAGCGTCCCTTCTAGGAAGCCCGTATCCGAAATATCAGCAATTCGTCCGTCAATAATGACACTTGTATCGAGCAATTTATAGTTCGGCGCGTCCACAACCGCGACCTCTTCTTCCCCACGCTTTTTCACTGTTCCTCGAGAACCAGAGAAAATCGACATCATCTCTTCACGCTTTTTAAATCCAACCTGAAAACCTAGGTACCCTAGAACCAGGGACAATACGACTGGAACGACGGATCCAATGGCAGGTAACTCGAGTGTGTCGATGGCAGTTCCTAATAAAAATGCCACTACAAGACCGAGCACAAGACCAATTGTTCCAAATACCAAGTCCCACACCGGAGTGTTCAAGAGTCGTTCTTCCATGAATCGGATAAATGTTACGAGATAATCTGTAATGAACAATGCGGCCACATATAATAAAATGGCTCCTACTAAAATGGATACGTACGGATTGGCAATCCACGGGTTGTCGGATAAATTCATTGCTTCGTATAAGTGCGGTAAGAAAAATAACCCGAGTGTACCACCAATCAACACAAATGCGATTTGAATGATCCATTTAAGCATACTTCCACCTCCTCATCAGTTGTCTTTTCATTATACGCTTTCCTTGAAACGGACGTCCATGCAGAGCCTTAAAGAGTATTTAATCCTGGGAAGTGAAGTAAGTTTCCACTATATTGTCGTCATTTTCAATCGACAAGAGGAGGTAGTGAGTTCCTTGGGAATCAGAGTATAGCGGAGACCCCGCAGTGGAGGCGAGAAGTGCAAGCTTCTCGTATGCCAAGAGGAGGCTCCGGTATGCTCCCCTGGGAACTCACTGCCGGATCGCCAGAGATTGAACCTACTAAAAAATGGCGTTCTCCACATCTAATTAAATGCTAATTTCATAGCCTCATTCACAGTCTCTACACCAATCACACTGATGCCCGCCGGATAATCCCAACCTCCTAAATTACTCGCCGGCACAATCGCACGTTTGAAACCAAGTTTCGCTGCTTCCTGCACGCGTTGTTCAATACGAGACACGCGACGGATTTCACCTGTCAATCCTACTTCACCGATAAAGACGTCTGTTGGGTTTGCACCGGTGTCTCGGAAACTAGAGACAACACTTACTAGTATGGCAAGGTCAATGGATGGTTCGTCGAGTTTTACCCCACCCGCTACTTTGATATAAGCATCTTGCGACTGTAAAAGCATACCCATTCGCTTTTCTAGAACAGCCATTAATAGAGAAACACGGTTTTGATCGACACCTGTTGCCATACGCTTTGGATAGTTGAAACTCGACTGGGTAACCAGCGCCTGGATTTCAACCAAAATCGGTCGGGTACCTTCCATTGACGCGACAATTGCCGAACCAGGCGCACCGTGCGAGCGTTCCTGTAAGAATAGTTCCGACGGGTTCAACACTTCTTTTAACCCCGCTTGTACCATTTCGAAAATCGCAATTTCATTCGTGGACCCAAAACGATTTTTTTGGGAGCGTAAAATGCGATACGTATGATGACGTTCTCCTTCAAAATACAATACGGTATCCACCATATGTTCAAGAAGACGCGGCCCTGCAATCTGCCCTTCTTTCGTCACGTGACCAACCAAGAAGATGGCAATATTTTTCGTTTTCGCAATACGCATCATTTCTGCCGTACATTCACGCACTTGAGACACACTACCAGGTGCACTCGTGACATCTGGATGATGGACAGTTTGAATCGAGTCGATGATGACAAACTTCGGTTCTACTTGTTCAATCGTTTCATTGATCAGTTCAAGGTTTGTCTCTGCATACAGATACAACTCGCTCGATGCGACCCCGAGTCGTTCCGCACGTAATTTAGTTTGGCGAACGGATTCCTCTCCGGAAATGTAGAGTGTGCGCATATTTTTATTCGCGAGGAGCGAAGATACTTGAAGGAGTAACGTAGACTTGCCGATCCCCGGGTCTCCACCGATAAGGACTAAGGAGCCTGGGACAATCCCACCACCTAGCACACGGTTCAGTTCTTCAAGTGACGTATCAACTCGTGGTTCTTCTTGTGTTTGCACCGAAACAATCGGCGTCGCTTTCATACTCGGTCCATCAGATGTTACAAAAGAACGTTTCGGCCCTTTGCTGACGACCTCCACTTCTTCCACCATCGTATTCCAGTGGCCGCACCCTGGACATTTTCCCATCCATTTTGGTGATTCATAGCCACAATCATTACACATAAATTTTGTTTTTCTCTTTGCCATAAAGTCCTCCTTAGGAACGGGCGTTCTAGTTCTCAGTATAACGTACTTTCTTCTATACGAAAAATAGCACCCCATTCCTGCAAAGAAACGGGGTGCTAACGTGCTTCTATTCCGTTACAGTTTCAGCTTGAGCTTTTTCTGTACGAACGACAAATTCATCATTTTCAACATCAAAGATGATGTATTGACCTGTCAGCACTTCGCCTTTTAGAATTTCTTCTGATAAACGATCTTCAACGTGCTTTTGTAACGCACGGCGTAATGGACGTGCTCCGTAGTCTGGGTCATACCCTTCTTTAGCAATTTTATCTTTTGCTGCTTCTGTAAGTTCCAGCTCGATATCTTGCTCTTTTAGGCGTTTCGTTAACTGATTCGCCATAAGTGTGACAATTTCTTTCAAGTGTTCGCGCTCTAATGAGTGGAACACAATCATCTCATCGAGACGGTTCAAGAACTCTGGGCGGAATGCTTTTTTCAACTCTTCAAGCATTTTTGACTTCATGTCTTTATAGTCTTTAGAAGAACCTGCTTCTTGAAGATTGAAACCAACGTACTTGTTGTACTTCACAGCGTCTGCTCCGACGTTTGAAGTCATGATGACCACTGTATTACGGAAGTCGACTGTACGTCCTTTCGAATCTGTCAAACGCCCATCTTCTAACACTTGAAGCAAGATGTTAAATACATCTGGGTGCGCTTTTTCAATTTCATCTAATAAGATGACAGAGTAAGGTTTGCGACGCACTTTCTCCGTCAATTGACCCCCCTCATCAAAGCCAACATACCCTGGAGGTGAACCGACTAAGCGAGATGTCGAGTGTTTCTCCATGTACTCAGACATATCGATACGAATCATTGAATCTTCATCTCCAAACATTACTTCAGCGAGTGCACGCGCAAGTTCTGTTTTACCAACACCAGTTGGCCCTAAGAAAATAAATGAACCGATTGGACGTTTTGGATCTTTAAGTCCAGCACGTGCTCGACGAATCGCACGAGAAATGGCATCGACTGCTTCCGATTGTCCGATGACGCGTTTGTGCAATGTATCTTCGAGTTTCAACAGTTTGTCTGACTCCGTTTGCGCCAGTTTTGAGACCGGTACACCTGACCACATCGAAACGACAGTTGCGATATCTTCGACAGTCACTTCTGTTTCTGCTTTCCCTTGCTTTTCTTTCCAGTTGTCTTTCAATTTCTCAAGTTCTTCTTTTAACTTTTGTTCTTTATCGCGGAACGATGCAGCCTTTTCAAACTCTTGGCTTTGTACGGCTGCGTTTTTCTCAGAACGTAAGCTTTCAAGTTGTTGTTCCATCTCTTTTAAGTTCGGCGGTGTCGTGTATGAGCGTAGGCGTACTTTCGACCCTGCTTCATCAATCAGATCAATTGCTTTATCCGGTAGGAAACGGTCCGAAATATAGCGGTCTGACATTTTAACTGCCGCTTCTACCGCTGCATCTGTGATTTTCACACGGTGATGCGCTTCGTAACGGTCGCGCAGACCATAGATGATTTGAATCGCTTCTTCAACAGATGGTTCGTCCACTTGGATTGGCTGGAAACGACGTTCTAAAGCCGCATCTTTTTCAATGTATTTGCGGTACTCATCAAGTGTTGTCGCACCGATACATTGCAGTTCACCACGTGCTAGTGCTGGTTTTAGAATGTTAGATGCGTCAATCGCACCTTCTGCTCCCCCTGCACCAATCAATGTGTGAAGTTCATCAATGAACAAGATGATGTTGCCTGCTTGGCGAATTTCATCCATTACTTTTTTCAAACGATCTTCAAATTCTCCGCGGTATTTCGTACCTGCTACAACCGTCCCCATATCCAGTGTCATAACGCGTTTGTCACGCAAGATTTCAGGCACTTCGTTGTGTACGATTTGCTGCGCAAGTCCTTCTGCGATTGCGGTCTTACCAACACCAGGCTCTCCAATAAGCACTGGGTTGTTCTTTGTACGACGCGCTAAGATTTCGATTACACGCGTAATTTCTTTGCTACGACCAATCACTGGATCTAATGTGCCTTCACGTGCAATCTGTGTAAGGTCACGTGCAAGACCGTCAAGCGTTGGCGTGCTTGCAGTTGCGGCAGACGATGTCGAAGATGAATTGTTTGCTTGTTCACTGCTACCGAGTAAGTGAAGCACTTGTTGACGTGTTTTGTTTAAGCTGATACCAGCGTTACTTAGAACGCGAGCCGCTACACCCTCCCCTTCACGAATCAGTGCAAGTAGCAAGTGTTCTGTCCCAATATAAGAATGACCAAGTTTACGTGATTCGTCGACTGAGAGTTCAATGACTTTTTTAGCACGTGGTGTATAGTGCACAATCGGACCAACATCTTTTTCGCCCGTTCCGACTAATTCTTCAATGCCTTCTTCAATCGCCTTTGGATCGACGTTACTAGCCTCTAACGCTTTCGCCGCAATGCCGTTCCCTTCACGAATCAGACCTAACAAAATATGTTCAGTGCCAATTGCTTCATGCTTTAAACGAATCGCTTCTTCTTGAGCGAGTTGAAGTACTTTTTGTGAGCGCTGTGTAAAACGATTAAACATCATATGAGTTCTCTCCTTTTTCTTCTATAGTCAACCGTTCCCTAATCATTTTTGCCCGAAACACATCGCGGTCTTTCGGGGACAATGTAGAACCGGCATAGTGCTGTAAAAATCCAGGCTGCATAAATACCATACATTCATTCAAAATCGTTTTGTTGACGTTTCGAATGATAGCTAAGTCGATTGCTAACCGGACGTCGGATAGACATTGTGCTGCTTCTTCTGTCGTCAACATCCGGGCGTAGCGCAGTGTGCCTAGTGAGCGAAACAACTTATCCTCTAGTGTTATGCGTGAATGGGAAAGCAGTGCTTCGCGCGCTTCCCGTTCTTTTTCAATCAATTGGGTCGTCAAGCCTTTCAGTTCTTGTAAAATCTCGACTTCCGCTTTACCTAGTGTTACTTGGTTGGATACTTGGTAGACATTCCCGAGAGCTTCACTGCCTTCTCCATAAATGCCTCGCACAACCATGCCAAGACGGTTGATGATAGGTGCGATACGAGCCATTTGTTTCGTAGCGGTCAAGGCCGGCAAGTGCATCATGACGGACGCACGGAGACCTGTTCCTGTATTGGTCGGGCATGTCGTTAAATAACCATACTTCTCATCAAACGCATAGCGAACGTTGCGGTCAAGTGTCCGGTCGATTTCCCGCGCTTGTTTGTACGCCTCTTCTAATTGAAGACCAGGGAGTATGCACTGTATGCGCAAATGATCTTCTTCGTTGATCATGATGCTAAGAGATTCATCTTCAGAAATGACAGCTGCCGCTTCATGCTCAGATTCAATTAAGCTTGGGCTGATTAAATGTTTTTCAATCAAGACTTGTTTATCGAGTGCATCTAATTGCTTCATCTGATAAGACGTAAACTCGTGCGATAAGTTTTCCTGGTCAAGCAAAATGCCTGAGACAGTCTGTTCGATTTTATGCGCCTCGTCCTCAGTAAATGCCAGAGGAAACTTAAAACCTTCTATATTTCGAGCCAATCGGATTCGCGTGCTCATGACAATATCCGCATATTCTCCTGAGCTTTCCATCCAACTGGTCACTTGATTTTTTAAAAAGCGATTCATATCCACTGTCAATCGCCTCCTTTTGAGAGTTTCGCCTCAAGCTCTCTTGCTTGGTCACGGAGAGTGGCGGCTGTTTCAAACTCTTCTTCAGCGATTGCTTGTTGCATACGAGACCGAATGTCTTCAATGCGACGCTTCAAATCGCGCGTCTCTTCATATGCTTCTGGAACTTGGCCGATGTGTTCAGCATTGCCGTTGTGTAGTCGCTTCATGACAGGGGGTAAGGCATTGCCAAATGTCTCATAACATTCTGCACAGCCAAATTTCCCGCGATGCACAAAGCGTTCATAGGTCCAGCCACAATTCGGACAGCTCCACTGACTTTTTTCACGACTAGCTTGTGTTTTTGTTTGTTCAGGTGTAAACAAGTTCGTGAGCAGTTGATGAACCGTTAATGGATCTTGCTGGTTTTGAAAAGGGTGTAACTGACTTGCACAGACATCACAGAGATGTCGCGTGAATGGTTCTCCGTTCTGCGTAACCGTCATTTTGACATGTGCAGGACGTTGTTTACAGTTTTCACAAATCATCAGCGACCCTCCTTTTCGTGAAGTAACGTAAGAAGCATCGCTTGAGCGACCCGCCCTCTCAATTGATCACGTAGTGGCAACGGAACTGACAAGGTAGACCGTGCACACGCCGCAACAATTAGTTTTGCTTCTCGTTTTGAAATCATGTCTAAGTCAAGCAGGCGGTAGACCATGTCTTCCACCATGGATTCAGATGCCCCGTTTTCAAGAGCATCTAACATATCCCGAATGACATCTGTCTGTTCGGTCGCCTCTAAGCGGAAGATACGTATATACCCACCTCCACCTCGCTTACTTTCAACTATATAGCCACGATCTACAGTGAACCGTGTATTAATTACATAATTAATTTGCGAGGGGACGCATTGAAATTTCTCCGCGACTTCATTGCGTTTTATTTCAATCTGCCCTTGATTAGTAGATTCGATAATACTTTTCAAATACCCTTCAATAATATCTGAGATATTTTTCATGGTGTCACCTCCTACTGACTTTGACTATCTTTGACTTTATTATACGAATTCACTTTGTAGCGTGCAATTGTTTTGACTCCAAATAAAAAAGCATGCCGAGAAATCGGCATGCTTCTCTATATTAATGGGGAAGATAAATCAGCTGGAACAAGAACAAGACAGCGAAGATATAAAGGAGTGGATGTACTTCTTTATAGCGGCCTTGTACTATTTTTAGAATCGGATAGATGATAAACCCAAGTTCGATTCCTGTTGCAATACTCGACGTGAGCGGCATTGCCAAAATTACAATGAATGCAGGAAATGCTTCATCAAACGCATCCCACTCAATATGCTTCACAGCCCCAATCATCAATGACCCAATGATAATCAAAGCAGGTGCTGTGATCGCCGCCACTCCAGAAAGA
This sequence comes from Chryseomicrobium imtechense, assembly GCF_041475995.1. Lineage (NCBI taxonomy): Bacteria > Bacillati > Bacillota > Bacilli > Caryophanales > Caryophanaceae > Chryseomicrobium > Chryseomicrobium imtechense. The sequence goes on from NZ_JBGOBM010000003.1 coordinate 59,408, forward strand.
GCCGCAACAAATGGACCGAGAAACGCAGCGATGATAAAGAGAATTCCTACAGTCAATGTAGTCAGACCTGTACGTCCACCAACAGCCACTCCTGAAGAAGACTCAATGTAGGCAGTCGTTGGGCTCGTTCCGAACATAGAACCTACCGTCGTCGCAACAGAATCGGCAAGGAGTGCTTGACGAGCTCGTGGAAGACGTTCCCCCTTCATGAGCCCGGCTTGTTTGGCAACGCCGACCATTGTTCCGGTTGTATCAAACAAGGTCACTAATACAAAGGACACGACAATCCCAAGCATGCCGAATTGAATGACGTCTAAAAAAGCTGTGACGGGATTCCAAACAAGAATGCCTTCTGGTAAGGAAGGGATTTCAAAGAATCCATCGAACTTCAATTGACCGGTGAAGAAGGCAACGACCCCTGTCGCCACCATCCCGTAAAAGATGGCGCCGTACACATTGCGCACCATCAAAATTAGTGTCACAAGTAGACCAAACAACGTGAGTAGAACAGCTGGGCTTGTTAAATCCCCGAGTTTCACTAAGTTCGTTTCATGCGCTTCAACGATTGTAGACATGCGCAGTCCAATAAATGATATGAACAATCCGATTCCCGCCGTGATACCGTGCTTCAAGTTGGATGGAATGCTGATAATCAACTTTTCACGTAAAGACGTTAATGACAAAATAACAAAGATAATACCGGCGATGAACACTGCAGAGAAAGCCGTTAAATAATCGATTTGTCCATTCGAGGAAATAACGACTGTATAGGTGAAGAAAGCATTTAATCCCATTCCTGGAGCGATGGCAATCGGATAATTCGCAAATAGCGCCATCCATAACGTACCAACGACGGCGGCTATGATAGTGGCTAAGAAAACTTGATCAAACGGAACGCCTGCTTCCGCCAAAATAACGGGGTTGACGATGACTATATAAACCATTGTAAGAAAAGTGGTAATTCCAGCTACAACTTCTGTTTTAACAGTTGTGCCATGTTGCTGTAAACGAAACATATGAACTCTCCTAAATACGAACATTTTTGAGATACTTAACAATATTATTCGCTTTTATATTGAATTGCAACCCTTTTTCAAAAGAAACACGAAAAAACCATCTCCTAATTAGAAGATGGTTCGTGTTTTGCTATCATTTCATTGACGAGAAATACTTTTGACTTCCGCTAGAAGCGGGTATGATAGAACAAGCAGGAGGTGGTTTTATGATTCGCACAGTAGGAGTCACAACGGATCACGAACTGATTCAAAACTTTTCTTTGAATCAATTACAAGATAATTTGTTCGAGTGGTATTGGGTCGATATTAGCAACCCTTCCATTGACGAGCAAAATCTATTACGAGACTTTTTTCAATTTCACCCGCTCGCAATAGAGGACTGCCTGCATGATTTGCAGCGACCTAAACTCGATAATTATGACCGTCATACCTTTTTTGTGCTACATACATATAACGAAAAGACGATGGAAGCAGAAGAGTTAGACGTCTTTGTTGGAGGAAATTTTGTCGTAACGTTCCATTATGAAGAAATGCATGAACTTGACGAGGCACTTGACCGTCTTATTCATAGTACGAAGTCTTGGAAAAGAGGCGCTATGCACGCTCTGTATCAAATCATCGATAAAGTAGTGGATCATTACTTCCCCATCATCTACAAAATTGAGGATTATTTAAATATTGTCGAGGATGACATGTCCAGGCATCATGACCAATTTTCTATGAACCGAGTCTTCGAAATTCGTAGTGATTTATTGCACCTGAGACGAACAATCAATCCAATGCGAGATTTACTTTATAGAATGCTTGCATCTTCACGCTTGAATTTTTCGCAGGAAGAGCGCACCTATTTCGAAGATATTTACGATCACCTTATCAAACTATCTGAAATGATCGATTCCAATCGAGATTTGACAGCGGATATACGGGATAGTCATATGTCGATGAACGCTAGCCGAATGAACCGAATCATGATGACACTTACAATTGTATCCACCGTCTTCATCCCGCTCACATTCGTCGCAGGGGTTTACGGGATGAACTTTACAAATATGCCGGAACTTAATTGGTCGTTAGGCTATTACGGGGTATTGTTATTCATGTTTATGATTGCAGGTGGAATGCTCACCTGGTTTACTTATAAAGGCTGGTTTAAATTATTCAAAAATCAATAAGGAGGTACGCCATGCGTATCAATAAATATTTAGCTGAAGCAGGAATTGTTTCTCGCAGAGGGGCCGATCAGTGGATTTTAGATGGCCGTGTAATGATCAATGGCAAGCCTGCAGAACTAGGAAGTCGAATAGAGGCTGGCGATGAAGTAAAGGTCGACGGGAAAGTGATTTCTCAAGAACAAGAGCTCGTCTATCTAGCTTTAAACAAGCCTGTAGGAATTACGAGTACGACAGAGCGCCATATCGAAGGAAACATCATTGATTTCGTCAATCATGAAAAGCGTATTTTTCACGTAGGACGGCTCGATAAAGATTCGGATGGCTTAATTCTTTTGACGAATGACGGCGACATCGTCAATGAAATTCTTCGCTCTGAAAATGAGCATGATAAAGAGTACATCGTGACAGTGAATGAACGTCTGACGGAGACATTTTTAGAAAAAATGGCAACGGGCGTGAAGATTTTAGATACCGTCACAAAGCCAGCAAAAGTGAAAAAACTTGGGCCGTATACATTTTCCATCATTCTGACCCAAGGGCTCAACCGACAAATCCGCCGCATGTGTTCCGCGCTCGGGTTCACTATTAAACGATTACAACGCGTGCGTATCATGAACATCGAACTTGGAAGCTTACCCATCGGTAAATGGCGTAATTTAACGGAAGACGAAAAGCAGGAACTCTTCAAACTGCTCAACTATCAACCGAAACGTTCATAAAGGGAGAGATGCAGGATGTTAACGATTCAATCTACACCTTATGCAACAGGCGCAACCATCAGCGGAGACATTTGGGATTTCGACGCTTTCCTTACGGCGGCTTTCGATCTAATTGGAGACACTAATAAATTCTACGATTATCAAAGTACACATGATCGCCTTACCGCGGCATTAATCAAATTAGCTGCGGCACGTAAAGGGAAAGAAGAAGTAATAGTTGTCTCCAATGGAGCAACTCGTGATCAACTAAAAGAAAAAGGAATGATCACTCCAGAGCGCAACGTATACTTTGGCTATAAAATGTTATGGCCAGAACTTCTATTCACAGCATTTGGGTTAAATGATTTTGTCTTGTTGCGCAGCAAGAACATCAAGCACCCACATCTTCATCTCTACACGATGGAAGTCCGCTTATTTCAAGCAAAAGTCATCGAAGCCTTAGAAATCGCGATGCCAGACGAGGATTTTTCGGATGTGAAGCAAGCGCTTTTGTCACCCGAACGTTCAACAGAAGATTATGCAACCCAGTACGTCGATATGTTGGCTTTGTCTTATTTAAATGTACCGAAAGAAGAACGCAAAGTCTTGCTGCCGAAAATCGCACGCAGCATCATCGTTGGTGGGAATGATTATGAAGTCTTTAAACAAAAAGTTGTTGCAGAAGCAAATAAAACAAAGAGCGCTGTGCACAACATCAAATTAACAGCGGATTATCCAGATTATGACGATATTGAGTGGTAAAAAAAGACCTGAAGCCATCGCTTCAGGTCTTTTCGTTATACCCCCGCCACACGTGTAGCGAGCGGTTTGAATAACTTTTCTTTATCTAATTCTGGATGCATTGAAGAAAGTTCTTCTAAAGCATACTTTGCACCATAGTCCATCCCTTGGCACCCTGCTAGCAAAACAACATCGTTGTCTTCTGCTTGGTGCAGCCCTTGTCGAACTGCTTCTGGGAGCTCATCGAACAAATGAACTTTGATTCCCGCAGCTTCCATGACATCAAGGAATACAGCTTTCTCCTCCTCTGCCACAACATCTTTTGCCGTGACATCGGATTTACTGCTGGTTGCAATGACTTCTGTCAGCCCAAGCTTAGGTGCCCAGCGAACAATTGCCTCCGCATTTTCACGATTCACTGTAACACCTCGATCTCCGCGAATCGCATACACAAGCTTCAAGTTTTTGTAGTCCATCTTTTCAAGCGTACTAAGGGTAATATCGATATTTCCGCTGTTTGCAAAGTGGTCATCAAAGATTTTGAAGCTCTCTTCAAAAATCATCTCGAAACGACGTTCAACCCCTGCAAAGTTTTTCATCGCACGTTGAATCGTCTCAATTGGGGCATCACATAATAATCCAATCGCAATTGACACTAGCGAGTTATAAACAGAATGATAGCCTGGTGTTCCTAACGATACTCTAAAATCACCTTGTGGAATTGTACCTTGCGGTGTTTCAAGCGTGTCTGCAATCGACACTGTGAACTCTGCACGTCCTGTTGATAAATCAAGGTCTACACAACGAATATCCGCTTCTTCACTTTCCACACCGATTGTCACTACAAAAGCATCTGTCTGATCTTGCAAAGCTGCAGAATAGGAATCATCTAAATTCAAGATCGCTACTTTATCAACGCCTGCACGTGTGACAAGCTTTGATTTATGCATCACATAGTTCTCAAATGAAGAATGCAGGTCGATATGTTCACGGCTGATGTTATTGAATGTCACAATATCAAAATCAACACTGCCAACTCGGTCTAGTTCGAGTGCTGAAGAAGATACTTCCATTACGACGTGTTGGATGTCTGATTCCACCATTTCAGAAAAATAGCGTTGTAGATCCAGAGATTCTGGTGTGGTTAATTCTGAAGGCTCCGCCTTGTCACCAATCTTGACAACAACTGTCCCAATGAGACCAGTTTGAAGCCCATGCTCTTCTAAAATAGCATTGGCCATGAATGACGTGGACGTCTTTCCGTTTGTAGCTGTGATTCCGATTGTTTTCATATGCTGTGTCGGGTGAGAGTAGTATGCATCGGCAAGCGCCGCCAAACTGCTGCGCGCATCCTTCACGCGGTATTGAGGGACATCTACCCCATCAATAAATTCTTCCACAACTAGCGCTACAGCACCCGCCTCAACTGCTGATTTGGCAAATGTATGACCATCTGCCTTTACTCCGCGCATACATACAAATACATCTCCAGGCTTCACATTACGGGAGTTGTAAGCAAGCCCTGTAATTTCGATATCTTGTTCATTTCGTTTTTGCTCAATTCCGATTACAGGCAAAATATGTGAAAACTTCATTTCGTCACCCCTCTTTGTAGTGCTCTTGGCAAAACGCCAGGAGTGTCTCTAACTCTTCTTGCTCCAGCTCAAAATCTAGCACTTTCGCGGTTGTCCGGTCAATAAAATGTGCTTGAGCAATTCGCTGTCCTTTTGAATCGTCTGCAAAGATGACACGTACATCAATGGAGTCGGTCTCTTCAAATAGTTCATCCTCCTCGTCATATACGAGGCCAATTAAAAATTCATAGCGGTCTCCTTCTACAATTCCAGTTGGGTCATGTAGTTTTTCCACTTCAAATGATTCGATTTGCATGGTCATCCTCCTTGTCCATGCCTCCATTATACAAAAAAAACTCCTCCCATAAAGGAGGAGCCATTCGATTAGGTATTTTGGAGCTCTTTATTCTCTTCTGCCGTGAATGCCCGGGACCTTGTGAGGAATCGTTTACCTTCCACACCTTCTAGTGAAAACATCCCACCTCGTCCATCCACCACATCAATAATCAATTGCGTATGTTTCCAGTACTCAAATTGATTTTTATGGATATAGAACTTGGCACCTCCGATTTCACCGAGATAAATGTCCTGGTCTCCAATCAATAAGTCCCCTTCTGGGTAGCACATTGGAGAAGATCCATCACAACACCCTCCAGACTGATGAAACATTACAGGGCCGTGCTTGTCAGTGAGCAGCGCAATCAAATCAAGGGCGGCTTCTGTCGCTACAACGCGTTCTGTCATCGTCTTCACCTCCTACTAGGAGATCAGAAGAATCCTAGTTTGTTTTCATCATACGATACAAGTAGGTTCTTTGTCTGTTGATAGTGACTGAGCATCATCAAGTGATTCTCGCGTCCGATACCAGACATCTTGTATCCTCCAAATGCTGCGTGTGCAGGATACGCATGGTAACAGTTCGTCCATACACGACCTGCTTGGATGCCACGGCCGAAACGGTATGCTGTGTTCATATCACGTGTCCACACACCAGAACCTAGGCCATATAATGTATCATTTGCAATCTCAAGAGCTTCTTCTTTTGTTTTGAAAGTCGTAACCGATACAACCGGTCCGAAAATTTCTTCTTGGAAGATTCGCATCTTATTATGTCCTTTGAAAACAGTCGGCTTGATGTAGTAGCCTTCTGCAAAGTCGCCACCTAAATCGTTGCGCTCTCCACCCGCTAAACATTCTGCGCCTTCTTGCTTCCCGATATCTAGGTACGACAAGATTTTTTCCATTTGCTCTGTTGATGCTTGTGCACCCATCATTGTGTTCGGATCAAGTGGATTTCCTGTAGCAATCGCTTCTACACGCTTCAGAACTTTTTCCATAAATTTATCGTAGATTGATTCTTGGATAAGCGCTCGGGATGGACAAGTACACACTTCTCCTTGATTCAGTGCGAAGAGAACAAATCCTTCAACTGCTTTATCCAGGAAAGCATCGTCTTTGTCCATGATGTCCTCGAAGAAGATATTTGGCGATTTCCCACCAAGCTCAAGTGTTACAGGAATCAAGTTTTGAGAAGCATACTGCATGATCAAGCGACCTGTAGTCGTCTCACCTGTGAAAGCGATTTTTGCAATACGCGGGCTTGAAGCAAGTGGTTTCCCAGCTTCTAATCCAAATCCATTCACGATATTGATAACCCCTGGAGGTAATATGTCTTCGATTAATTCCATTAATACAAGAATTGAAGCCGGAGTTTGTTCAGCTGGCTTCAGTACTACACAGTTTCCAGCAGCTAGTGCCGGCGCAAGTTTCCATACTGCCATTAAGATCGGGAAGTTCCAAGGAATGATCTGCCCTACAACTCCAAGTGGCTCGTGGAAGTGATACGCTACCGTATTGTTATCGATTTGACTTAAGTTTCCTTCTTGTGCTCGAATCGCACCTGCAAAATAACGGAAGTGATCGATAGCAAGTGGTAAATCTGCATTTAGAGTCTCACGAACAGCTTTCCCGTTATCCCATGTCTCAGCAACGGCAAGTAGTTCTAAGTTTTCCTCAATGCGGTCTGCAATTTTATTTAAAATCACTGCGCGTTCTGCAACAGAAGTAGTTCCCCAACTATCCTTTGCAGCATGTGCAGCATCTAGTGCTAAGTCAATGTCTTCAGAAGTTGAACGGGCAATCTTCGTAAATACTTTCCCAGTTACAGGTGTTACATTTTCAAAATATTGACCCTTGACTGGAGCAGTCCATTTCCCATTAATGTAGTTATCGTATTGCTCTTTGAAGTGAACGACTGCGCCGTCCGTATTCGGAAACTTATAAACCATTCTTATCTCTCCCTTTGCTTAATTTGCGTAATGAATACGCTTACATTTCTCCCACCTTCTATTTTGTCAGATTATATGGAATGTTTCAATAAAATGTTTTGAAGTCAAACAAAAACGCCTAATCGGTGGTTACCGATTAGACGTTTCGCATACTACTATTTCTCTTGTGAAGCGTTGTTTGGTCGTAGTAGCTCTATCCACTACTCTGAGGCCCGCCGCTTCAATCGCCGTATCCATAGACTCAATCGTCACGATAATTACTTTGTCCGCAAGTCGGGCGGCATGTCTAATTAAGTCGTGTTGTTGCGTTTCCGTAGAGTGCGTGTAGAGATTGTAGGGAAGATCTAAAAATGCCACATCATAGTGACCTTCTTCCTCTTGAATTGCTCGTATCTCTACATCAATAGGAACCGGGTAATTGTAGTGTTCAAGATTTTCACGCGCTCCGACACAAGCAAGTGGATTTTTATCTCTTCCTTTGACGAACATCCCCATTGATGCTGCCTCCACTAGAACCGTGCCAATACCACAACATGGATCGATTAAGGCAAGGTCGCGCGCATGGGGGTTCGCAATATTGACGAGCGTCCGTGCCGTTCTCGCATTTAAAGCCGTTGAATACCCTTGTGGTTTTGCTACGTGCTCCATCCAAACTGGCCGACTTCTCTCGAGTAGCCCGAAATACCATCGTCCCTCATAAACTGTAACGGCGTACACTTGATCAGGTGTCTTCATCTCTAGGGGACCCGGCATCTCATTCCCTATGGTACGTGCAAGTTGGAGGCGCTGTTCATTTAAAAATGATGTCGTCCCTTCGTGCTTCATGAATACAACTTTGTAAGACTCCTGTGCGTCTCCAAAGTCCTTTGCACTCTCAATGATTTCGTCAACACTTACCGCTGATTTTAAGACATGTAACTTCTCCCGAATGAACACACTTCGAGAAGGGTCGATGGATACAGAAGATCCGATCACTTTGCCCACAGTTGATTGACCGAAAAAAGCTCGAATCTCCATTTCTGCAAGTGCGCCCTCTTCTGGATTATATCCATACGTATAAATATAAAATGGTGCCATCATCTTACTGCCTACTTTCTATAATCCAATATTGGCGAAAAACTGGCGAATCACATCTGCCCCACCAACAATTGTTCCAATCGAGCCAAAGATATTCGTTAATACAACCACCAATAGAACACGTGTTACTTTGTTACGCCAGAAACCTTTCACGGTGAAGACATCTTCAGACAATCGTTCAAAGTCTCCCACTGTTGGCTTGCGCATAAACGCTTGAACAAGTCCCGACACCCATCCTGAAGCCAAAATCGGATGCAAGGCTGTGATAGGTGCTGCGAAAAATGCAGATAGAACCGCTAATGGGTGTCCAAAAGCAACAGCAGCTCCAATTGCAGCCATCGTGCCTGTCCAGAGTATCCAGCTCAGCGCTTGATTTGCGCCAGCTTCGGGATTCACAAAAAATGTTGCTACAATCAACGCGATGATAATGGCAGGTAAAGCCCAACCTAAAATCGTTGGGACAATCGATTTCGGTGGACGTTCAGACAGCTTTTCTAGGTCATGAGTATGGTGAATCTCTTTAGTAATACCTGGAACGTGAGCAGCTCCTAATACGGCAACTATCTTGTTTCCGGGTGCTGTTTTGATCTTTTGCGCCAGATATTGATCTCGTTCATCAATAAGGGGTTGTTTTAGACGAGGGAATGATTCGGTAAATTCCGCAAGAACTGCTTGCAACGTATCTTGCTGTTTCATTTTTTCCATCTCTTCTTCTGTAATTGTATCTTTCTCAAAAATCCCAAAGACAACACCTGCTAGAAGTTGCGATTTGCCCCAAAACCCTAAGTTTGCCCAAATACGTGCAAACGTCACTTGAATGTCTCGGTCAGCTAGTACAAGCTCAGCCCCGACTTCTCTCGCACTTTCAATACCTTGAATCTGTTCAGCTCCAGGAGTGACATCAAATTGCTTCGCCATACGATTTTGAAAAGACGAAATCGCTAAGTTCATCAAAAGCATAGTTGCCTTCTTCTCTTTAATGACTTTGAAGATGTCCATGTTCTTCCACTTGTCACCTTGTTGTATAGACTGGTAGCGCTGTTGATCCAACTCAATACACACTGCATCTGGGCGCTCTCTCTCAATCACTTCTTTCACCTCAAGAGCACTGGCTTTTGAAACGTGTGCAGCACCAATTAGAATAATTTCTTTCCCGTCTATTTCCAGGCGGGTAATCGTTTCTTCCATTCTAGTTGCCCACCTTTTCATATTTTCATATAATTTTCAGAAATTTCTTATTATTATGAAAGCGCTTTCTTCACTAAACCATTCAGCACTTGTTGTTCTTCAGGTGTCCAGCACGTTAAAAATTCTTTATCTGCGCTTACAGCCGTATCGTTTAGACGAGAAACTTCTTCCTCACCTTTAGAAGTCAGAGAAAGTAGTTTTAAGTTCCCAGATTTCTCCGTTTGCACAAGTCCGACCTTTTCAAGTCTCGTTATCATTTGGCTTACATTTCCTTTTGTTACAGAAAGTAGGTCGCTCAATTGTTGTTGGTGCAATGGTTGATGTTCTTTAATTTTCCGTAATGCATTGAATTGTGTAAATGTAATAGAATGATCAGCAAATGCTGCCTCCATCGCTCTACTCCACTCCAAAGTCACACGTTGAAACTGTTCTTGAATCTCTAAAGAAGATGCTTGTTGCATCGTCGTCAAGATTTGATTTTTAATTTTTTTACGTTTCTTCTTCATTTTTACCATTTGAAATCCTCCTTGATGTTTATAATTAAACATTTTACATGACTCTTTTCGTAGATGCCACTAAAAAAAGACGCCTCAGAAATTGAGAGCGTCTTGAGATGCAGGTTCTGCCTGTGGTCTTCCTATGTAATATCCTTGAAACAACACATAACCAGCAGCTTTTAGCCAATCATATTCTTCTTTTGTTTCAATTCCTTCTGCCAATGGAATTGTTCCCATCTTACGAGCCTGTTGCAAAAATGCATTAGCAACCCGTTGTTTGTTCGCATCTGCATGCACGTCTGTTACGAACTGACGATCCAATTTCATGTAGTGCGGCTCAATTCCTTTTAAGAGTTCTAGTGTGCTGAACCCTTCTCCTACATCATCTAGTGCATACATAAACCCTTTTTCCTTGTAGTACGTCAGTATGTTCTTTAGATGTTGGACATCATCAACTTGTTCAGTTTCTACAACTTCAAATACTAATTGCTGCGGATCCACATTTAATTTGCTGGCAAGTTGCATTGTGCTGCGCAAGCAAAACTCAGGAGAGTAGATAGATGTTGGAATAAAGTTAATAAAGGCTTTCACTCGATCCAATCTAGCAGCATGACGAACAGCTGCCATTCGACACATCCGGTCTAAAGCGTATAAACGTCCACGAGATTTTGCAGCTGCAAATGCTTCGTTAGGAAAAATAGGATTCCCTTCAGAATCTGTAAAACGTGCTAATAGTTCATATCCAAACAATGCACCATCTGAACGTACGATGGGCTGAAAATGACACTCCACTCGCTCTTGAAGAATAATTTCATCGATCCAACCCATTTCAAGAAAACCACTTAAATTTGAGAGTGGAGACCAGTCCGTTTGCTCTGTTTTGAACACTATATGTTCTAATTCAAGATGATCCTCAAAGAAGTTGACGACTTCCGGTACGTGATGTTCGGGAAGAGTCACTTCATTTTCTTGGGATTTGACAGGTACTTCATTTCTTTCTAAGAAAGCTATTACAGCTGGAACTAATAGAAGATTATGTTGTTCTTTAAATCGAAAAGTGTAGCTTAGATTACTCACTTGACACCCCTGACACCCCATTGAGGTCACCCCTTAATTTTTATTAGCTTAATTTTATCATTTTTCTGTAAATCAAGTTACTGCTCGTTTTCTGACTGTCTAAACAATTTCTTGATTGCAGAACGATTCGTTTTCGGTACCAATACATACAGTACATCTCCCGCTTCAATAAAAGTGTCTCCACGAGGTGTAATTACACGGTTACCACGAATTACCGCGGTAATGAGTGTATCGGTCGGAAGCTCTACATTCTTTAGCTCTTGCCCGACAATTGTAGCATTCTCTTCAATCACGATTTCAATGATTTCTGTATTTGTTTTTCCTATTGAGACCAACTCTAAACTATGGGGTACTTGAATAGTTTTCGGGCCCACTAACCCCAGCTTCTCTGCAAAAGGCGTTAAAGTTGCTCCTTGGAATAATGCAGAAAGTAAAACTACGAAAAATACAACATTGAACAATAAATCAGCATTCTCTAATCCCGCTAGTAGTGGATAGGTGGCCAATACGATTGGGACTGCTCCGCGTAAACCTGCCCAGGAAATGAAGAGTTTTTCCTTTGCATTAAATTGGCTAAACAACAAACTAATGTAAACCCCAAGAGGTCGTGCTACGAACATTAAAATAAGAGCAAGTAAAAGCCCCTGCCAAATCACGTCTCGTAACTGATTTGGAAATACGAGCAGACCAAGCAATATAAACATACAAATTTGCATCATCCACGCAAACCCTTCATTGAAACGGAAAATTGAGTGGCGATAGGTTAGATCCATATTTCCAAGGACCACAGCCATTACATAAACTGCAAGTAACCCACTTGCTCCGATCGCAGTTGTAAAAGCATATGTGAAAATAGCAAACCCCATTGCGAGAACAGGGTAGAGACCAGAAGAATCGAGATTGATCTTATTGATGGCCCATACCGAAAGTCGCCCAATTAAGAGACCGACTAGTAAACCGATTCCCATCTGCCAAAAGAATGAGCCAATTAATGAGAGCAACGGCCCCGCCTCTGCTTGGATCAAGCTAATAAATGTAATCGTTAAAAATACTGCCATCGGATCGTTCGTTCCGGATTCTACTTCAAGTGTAGATGTGATGTTCGGTTTGATATTTTTATTCCCAAGAACAGCAAAAACAGCTGCAGCATCCGTAGATCCTACAATTGCACCAAATAACATCCCCTCTAACCATGAGAGGCCTAGAACAAACTTGGCTACAACACCAATCCCGACTGTTGTAAGGAGCACTCCAATAGTCGCGAGTGAGGTTGCAGCAGGAAGAACCGTTCGCATCGTCCGCCATTTTGTTTGCATTCCTCCCTCAAACAAAATAACAATAAGCGCAAGGATCCCTACAAGTTGTGTGATTTTTGCATTATCAAAATAAATGTATTGACTTGCAATCATTCCTACACCAATAAAAAGAACAAGAGATGGTAATCCAAGACGAGATGAAAATTTGGTTGTCGCTACACCTACTATCAGTAAAATTGATAATACAAATATTGCTGAGTCGACGGTAAATGTCATTCGTCATCCCCTTCCTAAACATTTAGATACCTGTAATTATACCGCTCTAAGGTATAGGAAACAATTGATAGTCTTTATGATAGGATTAAGAAAAGGAGGTCTTTCAAATGATTAAAAAAGCAGTAACTGTAGTAGGTGCCGGAACAATCGGTTTATCCTGGACTAGTTTATTTTTGAGTCACGGGCACTCTGTGACACTCACAGATATTCGTGAAGACTTACCCGCAATTTGGCAACGTCACCAAGAAGCACTAAAACCTACGCTGGATTCTTTAGGTTTACATGAACAAGGGCAACTGAAACTCACAACATCACTTAAAGAAGCGGTACAGCAAGCAGACATCGTACAAGAAAATGGTCCAGAGAATCTATCGTTTAAACAGCAATTGTATGCAGATATGGAACGATATGCGCCAGAACATACACTATTCTTTTCATCTTCTTCCACGCTACCTGCAAGTGAGATTTCACAATTGATGAACGATGCATCTAGAGTGGCGATTGGCCATCCGTTTAACCCCCCACTCATTATGCCGTTAGTAGAAGTCGTACCGGGCAGTTCCACTTCTGAAGAAACGATTGACCAAGCGATGCAATTCTATGCATCACTTGGTAAACAACCGCAGTTGATCAAGAAAGAAATCTTCGGATTCGTGGCAAACCGCCTTCAATTTGCACTACTTCGCGAAGCGATGCACCTCGCAAATGAAGGAGTTGTCACGATGGCCGAAATGGATGAAATCGTCAAAGATTCAATTGGACTGCGCTGGGCTGTAACTGGTCCGATGCTCGGCATGCATTTAGGTGGCGGTGAAGGTGGAGCAGGTGCTTTCATGAAACACTTAGGACCTACGATGGAAAAGTCATGGGCTCATCAAGGTCAGTTGGTTTTGGATGAAAAGACACAAGCTAACCTCCGGCAACTCGCTGAACAGTCTTATGGCACGTCTACTCTGACAGAGCTTGCACAGAAACGTGACAAAGGGCAACTCGGTATTTTAAAACTTCGCTCTACATAACAAAAACCCCTTGCAGCTTGATTGGCAAGGGGCTCTTTATTATAAATTCTCCGTATTGATCCGCGGTTGAGGATCTACTACTTCCGTGTCTTCATTTTTGTCAGCATCCATATCATTTGAAGATAGCTTGAGTTTTTTATCCTCAAGTTCTCTGATCACTCGTTTTTTATGTTCATCTTCATTCGTCGTGTAGTCTTCATTTTTCTTTTCTTCTCGGAACATCCAATCACCTCACCTCAATTAGTTGTTACCAATTACATACCCATTTTCACTAAATTTTAATCGTTTATTAGTTTCTATCAAATAATTATTTAAATAGTTTAAATAATAAAAAAATAGGTTGACTGTGTTTTGGGAAACCGCTTACAATCAAAGAGACTTTTTAAAAAGCAATGGGGATTGCTTGGTCTGATTTTGAGCGAACGCTCAGTCGTAAAATGAACGAACGCTCGGTCACATCTTGGAGAAAGTACACATGAATAAGGGGGAACACTATGAAAGCTTACAAAAAAGAAGTTCGCTTTACGATTTGGATGGCACTCGCTTTTGTTGTCATGGGGAATGCTGGCCTATTCTTCTCTATTTTTCCAACGGATGCCATGTTATTTGGCTTTCCAGTCACGTACATCATTCCCATTCTGATGGGTTGGTTCGGAGTCTTCTTCTTAACAATCATTGCTGGTAAAATCGGTAACCGGATTGATGATGAAATTGATGCGGAGATTGAAGGAGGCGTGAAACATGACTGATGGCACATGGCAGTTATCCAATCCGATTTTAGGGTTGGTCGTGGTAGCACTAACTTTCTTACTTTTTTATGTAGTAGGGTATTTATCTAACCGAAAAGCAAAGTCAGCAAAAGACTTGTACTTAGGTGGCGGAAATGTTGGAGCCTTTACAAATGGACTTGCCATGGCCTCCACTTATATGAGTTTAGCCACATTCTTAGGAATTACCGCACTTATTTTAAACTTGAAAGTTCCATTTATCATGTTATGGATTCAATTGATTTTAGCGATACCATTGATCACTATCATTTATGGAACATCACTTCGCCGTATGGGTGCCTTCACACCGACACACTTTGTACGTGAACGTTATGGAGTGAAAGCTTCTATCATCGCCGCTCTCTTTATGATTTTAGTCTCTATCATGTATGCACTTGGACAGATGATCGGGATTGCGGTTACGTTTGAAACGCTTCTCGGCATTCCGTATTTAACAGGTTTGTTTGTAGGTGGATTAATTATTGTAGGTTACATAACTGTCGGCGGAATGGCTGGTGCAACAAACAATGCCGCTATTCAAATGGTCATCATGACGCTTATGTTTATCGTACCTCTCGGCGCTATTATGAAAGCTATTGGAACAGAAGGTTGGTTCTTCCCACCACTTCTTTATGCAGATATGGTCCCTGCGATGCTGCAAGCCGTACCGGATTTCTTTGACTACCAGTACCCAACCAAATGGTATTTCTCAGTTATTCCTGCATTAACAATTGGTGCTTTAGGGTTACCTCACTTAGCAATGCGTGTTTATACATCCTCGAGCTTAAAGAGTGCTCGTAGCGCAATGGTGTGGTTTGCCTTTGTTCTTGGTCTTGTGTTCTCCGCTACGTATGCGATGGGCTTCACTGGCGTTTATGCAACAAGCGTTGAAGGTCTGAATATCGCGGAAGGTGATGCAGATAAATTAACAATCATTTTGAACCTTGCTTACAATCCGGAATGGGTCACGGCTCTTGTAATTGCAGGTGCGATTTCAGCGGGGGTATCAACACTAAGCGGAAACTTGCTAGCAATCGGAGCCCTTCTTTCTCAAGATATTATCAAGACCCTTAAACCGAACATTCACGAACGCTTAAACTATCGTCTGAGCTATATCGCAATCTTTGTAGGTGGGTTCATCAGTATCTTGTTAGCAATTGAACCACCTGCCTTCCTCGTTGTAAGTATACTATGGGCATTTGGATTAGCAGGTGTCACCAATGCACCTTTGATCATTGTCGGCGTTTGGTGGAAAGAAGCAAACAAGTACGGGGCCATGGCTGCTTCTATTGTCGGGGGAGCGATTTATATTGCCGTCTCACCTTTCGTGTTCCCAAGTCTTGCTTTGACTGGGCACGCTGTAACGGATGGCATGGGCTTATCAGGTGCAATGCTTGCTGTGCCAATCAGCTTTATCTTATTGATTGTTGTCTCATACATTACGAACCGTATTCCTGCACTTCAAAAGAATTTAACGCGCGATCGTGACGAGAAGTTGGTTGAATCGATTCACGGATGGAAAGATGTGCAGTCGTACCGCTACAACTCTACGATTGGGGCATTCATTACTGTAGCAATTTCATTAGCTGTAGCAATTTGGGCCCTTTTACCGTGGGGCATGTAAAAAAAGGAGGAACCATCATGATCTTACAACTGTTGACGCTACGTGATTCTGCGTTCAAGAACTTTTCCTCTTCTGAAAAGTCACACGTCCAGGGCGGCCTTGTGTTGCTCTTGACGGGGCTTTTATATGGGAGTCTTTTACTCATAGCCAACAGGTCTTACATCCTGAGTTTTGAAACACCTGCACTCAAATGGGCAATTGTCCCATTGATTTTCATGGTGTCAGGACTGATGATGGCATGGCTTACCCGAATAGGTCTGACTTTAGTTGTCTGGGCAGGTGCTCGAGGCTTTGGTGGCGAAGGTGTAATTGGGAGAATTCGTCCCTTCGTTTCCATCAGCTTGCTCCCAGGACTTCTAGCTGTCCCGCTTTTAACTGGATGGCAGATGAACGCACTCGGCATTGTACTTGCAACTATTGGCGTGTTTTGGATGCTTATTTTCCATTGGAAAACGTTGCAGACGACACAGCAATTCTCAAAAGTAAAAGCAGGTATTGCCGCCATTACTGTATTTGTTTTCTTCGTTAGTATTTATTATTTAGTCGTGCCAACAGGCGCTATCACATCATGAAACTGGAGGAATCACCTATGAACTTTGACCACTTACTTGCACCAGAACAGTACAATATCACAAGTGAATTAGAAGCCTACAGAAACGATGAATCACGTCTTGCTATTCGTTGGATGGATGATCAAGGAAACCGCCGAGACGTTTCGTACAAAGAACTTTTTAGTAAGATGAACCAGTATGCGCAAGCTTTTAAAAGTCGCGGAATCGAAAAAGGAGATCGCTTATTGATTATCCTTCCACGAATTCCAGAGGCCTACATGACTTATCTTGCTGCATTACGTGCGGGTATTGTCGCTATCCCGTGTTCGGAGATGCTTCGTAAAAAAGATTTAACATACCGCATGGAACATTCCGGTGCAAAAGGTATCGTTGCGTTTCACAAAACGACTGCTGAAACGAACTTAATTACAGAGAGCTACCCTGCGCTAGACAACAAGTTCATCGTTGGTGGTCAAGAAGATGGCTGGGTATCATTAGAAGATCTGGCTACTAGTCAGCCAGAAGACTATTCTGGGGAAGATACACATCGTGAAGATATGGCATTCCTCTCTTACACTTCAGGCACGACAGGAAATCCAAAAGGCGTGGTACATGTCCACGCTTGGGGATACGCTCATGTGCGCACAGCAGCAACAGAATGGTTAGGCGTTCAACAGGGAGATGTCGTCTGGGCAACTGCAGCACCTGGTTGGCAGAAATGGATTTGGAGTCCATTCTTATCGACTATCACACTTGGCGCAACCGCTTTTGTTTACCACGGTGGTTTTGATGCAGAGACCTATCTACAGATTTTGCAAGACGAGAAAATCAATGTTCTTTGCTGTACGCCAACAGAATACCGAATCATTGCCAAAGTAGAGAATCTAAAGTCCTATGATTTACATGCCCTTCGCAGTGCCGTATCTGCAGGAGAGCCACTGAACCGACAAGTCATCGAAGCTTTCCAAGACGCATTCAACTTAAACGTGCGTGATGGCTATGGTCAGACTGAAAACACATTACTTGTTGGGACTTTACAGGACATGGAAGTTCGTCCAGGTTCAATGGGGAAACCAACTCCAGGCAATCAAGTGGATGTCATCAATGAATTTGGGGACCCTGTAAAATCGGGAGAAGTGGGAGACATCGCAGTGCATAAGACAGCACCTGCTTTGTTCCGAGGGTATTACAATGATAAAGACCGCACGTCTGCTGCTTATCGCGGCGACTGGTACTTAACGGGTGACCAAGCAACGAAAGACGAGGACGGTTACTTCTGGTTTGAAGGGCGTAGTGATGATATCATCATCAGTTCTGGTTATACAATCGGTCCTTTCGAAGTCGAAGATGCTCTTACAAAGCATCCAGCAGTTCGCGAATGTGCGGTAGTAGCCGCTCCGGATGAGATTCGTGGAAGCGTCGTGAAAGCTTTTATCGTTCTTCGTGATGCCGATCAATACCCAGATAAAGACGCTCTTGTGAAAGAACTTCAAACGCATACAAAAGAAATCACAGCCCCTTACAAATATCCACGTATCGTAGAGTTCATTGATGAACTTCCGAAGACGACTTCCGGAAAGATTCGTCGAGTGGAACTGCGTACACCTGTGAAGTAATGAAAAACCAGTTTGGCCACTTAATCGGCCAAACTGGTTTTATGTTTTTGTTCATGCGCAAGGAGCCATTCTTTTCGCCATAGGCCTCCTGTGTATCCGACCATCTTGCCACTTGCTCCAATGATGCGATGACAAGGCAGTACAACTGTAAATGGATTTCGTCCATTGGCCCCACCAACTGCGCGCACGGCTTTCGGGCGGTTAATGGTAGTGGCAATTTGAAGATACGAACCCGTCTCACCATACGGAATCGTCTTCAAACTTTCCCATACTTCTCGTTGAAAAGGTGTTCCAGTTTGAGGAGCCATTTTAAACGTGAACGCCTTCCCTGTCCCCTGAAAATACGCATCTATCTCCTCATACGCTGTTTTTAGTGGAGTGGAAAGTCCATCTGTTACCGGATAGTCAAGTGTCTCTCCCTCTTCAAATAGCACACTATAGACGGCTTCCTCGTCTCCTGTAATCACCAATCGACCAATTGGTGTGAGGTAATCGACTTGTTGCATGTAGACCCTCTCCCTTTTCTTTGTTAGTTAGATTTAGTATACTATGAGCAACTGAAAGACACGAAAGTTTTCTAGGGTTCCGGAAGCACTGCTTTGACTGGTCCGAGAGAAAACGCATGGCTTGGCCATGTACACGGAGGGACAAAAGCCTGGGAGATACTGCGGAAGCAGTGTCTTTCAGGCTTTTACTTTTGAGAGGAGACGGAAAAAGATGAAAGAATGGGGTTTATTAATCATCGCTGCTGTATTTGAAGTCGGCTGGGTAATTGGATTGAAGCACGCGGCAAGTTTTGGAGAATGGGCACTAACGATTGTCGCAATCATAATTAGTTTCGGTCTATTAATACGATCTGGACGTTACTTACCCGTAGGCACAGCGTATGCAGTTTTTGTAGGACTCGGGACGGTAGGAACTGTCCTAATGGACGCAGCATTGTTTGGCCAGCCACTTGGATTTATGCAAGTGGCTTTAGTCGGAGTATTGTTACTTGGAATCATTGGACTTAAACAGACGACACAAGGAGCTGAATCATAATGGCTTGGATTGCTTTGATTGTTGCTGGACTACTTGAAATGACGGGCGTCGCTATGATGGCTCGTCTCCACGAAAAGAAGAATCTCTCTTCTGCCTTACTTTTAGTTGCTAGCTTTAGCGGTAGCTTCTTATTTTTATCCATCGCGATGGAAACATTACCAATGGGAATGGCCTATGCGATTTGGACAGGGATTGGCGCAGCAGGAGGCGCGATTTTAGGAATGATTTTTTACAAAGAGTCTGTCGCACCGATGCGCTTATTCTTTTTAGCATTGATTATTGCAAGTGTCATTGGATTGAAGCTTGTCAGTCCATAACAAAAGGCGGTCACCGTTCTCAGGTGACCGCCTTTTCTTGTTGTAAAAACTGCAGTAGCTCTAACGGATTTCCCGCTAGATCTTGTAATGTGTAGTCATCTAATACAGCCAAATAAGCTTGAAGCGCTTTTCCTAATGCGTGTTTTAATGAACAAACGGGCGTAATTGGACAACTATTCCGTTCTCGATCAAAACACTCTACTATATGAAAATCGTCTTCCATCTGCCGCACGACTTTTCCGACATTGATTGCTTGGGGGTCTTGAAGTAGTCGGACGCCTCCTCCTCTTCCTCGCGTACTCTCTATGTATCCAAGTTTCGCTAAATGCTGCGCTACTTTCATCAAATGATTTTTAGATATCCCATACGATTCGGCGATTTCAGGCACCGTCGCTTTTTCTCCTGTTGGTCGAATCGCTAAATAGATAAGCAGACGTAAAGAAAAGTCCGTATACATCGTCATTCGCATGTTTCTCACCTCTTTCTCTCACTATCGCACAGGTGAACAACTTGTGACAACAAATGTGTCTATTTTTTTAAAGTGGTATTTTTAATATTTGTTTCGGCGTTGAATAGGAGTATGCTGAAATCAATAAGAGAAAAGGAGCTGTTTTACACATGTTATCACTAGAAACAAGATCAATCA
This sequence comes from Chryseomicrobium imtechense, assembly GCF_041475995.1. Taxonomy (NCBI): domain Bacteria; kingdom Bacillati; phylum Bacillota; class Bacilli; order Caryophanales; family Caryophanaceae; genus Chryseomicrobium; species Chryseomicrobium imtechense. The sequence continues at coordinate 79,849 of NZ_JBGOBM010000003.1, forward strand.
TTAAAGCAACTGCACCTGTACTCGCTCAGCACGGCACTACAATTACAACTGAATTTTACCGTTCACTGTTCGAGGCACATCCTGAACTATTAAATGTATTTAACCATGCAAATCAAGCCAAAGGACGTCAACAGACGGCGCTTGCTAACACGGTTTATGCAGCCGCTGTTCATATAGATAATTTAGAAACTATTTTGCCATCTGTTGTGCAAATTGCGCATAAACACGTTAGTCTTGGAATCGTCCCAGAACAGTACCCAATAGTTGGGGAATATTTACTAAAAGCGATTAAGACTGTCCTTGGAGACGCCGCAACACCAGAAATCATTAACGCTTGGGCAGAAGCGTACGGCGTTATTGCAGACGTATTTATTTCTGTAGAAGCAGGCATGTACAAAAAAGCAGAACAGCAACAAAATGGCTGGAAGTTATTTAAAGAGTTCAAAGTCGTCGGTAAAGTTCAAGAGAGTGACGCAATCACTTCATTTTATTTACAACCTGCTGACGGCTCAAAAGTACCTGCATACAAACCTGGACAATACATCTCCGTTCGCGTTCATATCCCAGGTGAAACATATATGATGATTCGTCAATACAGTCTGTCTAAAGCGGCAGATGAAGAATCTTTCCGTATCTCTGTAAAACGTGAAAGCGACCAAGATCCAAACGGAAAAGTCTCCGTGTACTTACACGAACAACTTGAAGTAGGCGGCACGATCGAAGTGACGCCTCCAGCTGGGGAATTTGTGCTAAACGAAGATCGCAGCACACCTGTTATTATGCTTGCAGGAGGTGTCGGTATCACGCCACTAATGAGTATGACAGAACGCTTGTTGCAAATTGCGTCTGCTCGTGAAATTACTTTCCTACACGCAGCGCGCAGTGAGAAAGAAGCTGCATTTGTAAAAGAACTTCAACAACTCTCTGCATCACATGAAGAACTGACGTATCAATCTTTCTTCTCAGATACAGACAACGCCTTCATCACACGTGATGTACTCGCTGAGCTTCCGAAAAGTGCAGACATCTACGTTTGTGGACCGGTCGGGTTCATGGAAAGTATGATTGCCAATCTTGTTGCACTTGGCTTCTCCGAAGAGCAAATTCATTATGAGTTTTTCGGCCCGGCTATGCCAGTCAAAGCGCTCACTACTGCTTAATTTTCTTGCCTTCTCTGCAAAACGTGAGAGAAGGCTTTTTTTCTATAGAAAGGTATACTAATAGAGATGACTTGAAAAGGAGGAACTGGAATGTATCGTGTAAAAGAAGATTTCATTACAGACTGGCAAAGAAGCTCGGAAGGAACTAAGGCAGTACTGCGAGCTATGTCAGATGACAAACTCGGACAGTCGATCGTCGAAGGGCATAACTCTCTTGGCTGGCTCGGTTGGCATCTGACGACAGCGCTCAGCTATTTCATGGGACAGATTGGACATAAACTTCCTGCATTAAAATCAATGCAACAACCTCAAACAGCTTCTGAAATTGCTGATCAGTATGAACTATATGCGGCTCATATTTTAGAGCTTGCAGGACAAGAATTCTCAGATGCGTTTTTAACTACTGAAGTCAATATGCATGGAGCACTCACTACTAACGGTCAAGTTCTGCGCATGATGATTGATCACCAGACGCATCACCGCGGACAAATGACGGTTTTACTTCGTCAGGCTGGATTACCGGTACCCGGTGTAATGGGACCAACGAAAGAAGAAGCGAAAGCTTAATATGAATGCTTTAGAAGTCGTTGGAAGTTGTGTACAGTGTGGCAAAACTGTTTATTGTGACGCCGGTTTTTTACAAGGCGTGCAACTTGATGGTCAGCTGTACTGTCTTGCGTGCGCAGAAAAGCAATAGACAAGACCATAAAGAAGGAGTTTCTCGCTTATGAGAAACTCCTTCTTTGTGTGGTATATAGCTGAACAGTCGGCTCCACATCTAAACTAAAGTTGAGTGGAATGGAGGGGATGACTCCAGTGGGATCAAAGTCTGCCGTGAGATCCCGCAGGAGCCTGTGACGAGGAAGCTCACGCAGCGCCCACGGAAAGCAGCCCCACAGTGGAACTCAACGACTACATCGTGTGTCGACTTTGAACGAAATCGAGTTGCGCCTCCTAGAAATCCCGCAAGAAGTCATCGCGGCCCATGAAGCAAAGAACGCTTCACAGTCCACGCTGTCATCTCGCACAATTTCTGAACAGTCGGCTCCACATCTAAACGAAATCGAGTTGCGAACGCCAGAAACACACTCCGGAATCAGCCGCACCCGCAAAGGCTGAAGAGCGCCTTCACGGGCACGTCTGATTTCCTCGGAGTTTCTTGAGTGGCGTTCTCCACATCTAAGATGATTTAAATGGATTTCTCCATTCCATCAGCATCGCCATATTGTGGGATTCTTCATCCTCTAGATAGTCTCGTACAATTCGTACCGGAGTTCTACCACTGCGTAGCATAAAGGTGATGACTGGGTCTTTCAATTCTCCTTCAAGTACGCACTCAATGTATTGTTCTGGTGATAACTCATCTGCATATTGGTGATACCCTGACATCCTGCCCCCACCAAGCAACCGATCAAGACCGTCTGCTATGACACGTTCATACAACCCTTGCAGTAGTAACCTGCCAAGATCTAGACTTCTAAATTCCGGTCGTACACATAAATCAACAACATAGAGTGTGTTGCCATCCGGTTGATGGGGAGAAATATCCCCACCCCCTGTGACTTCTTCCCATGTATGATCCGGATCCTCATAAGAATAGTTCACACGTAAACCTGTAACTGATCCCGCAAGCTTTCCTTCTACTTCGGCGCAAAGAGCCCCTTCTGGATAAAGACGAAGGTGGTTCTCTAATTGCTCTCTGGTCCATAACAATTCATCAGGAAAAGGTGGCGGAAAGCTTTCACGTTGTATCTGGATCAATTCCTCAAAATCCTGTTCCGTATAGGTACGAACTAGTACTTTCCGCGGTGTTTGGTTTTGATAAACAAATTGTTTTTTTTGATACACCCTATCTCCCCCCTATCGATTTGCGCGAATCAAGACATTCGCAACATTCATACCAGACATGGTGACCATCGGTGAGCCACCCCCTGGATGGGTACTGCCTCCGACAAAATGGAGATTGTGAATATCACGACTCCTATTACGAGGTCGCAAAAAAGCATCTTGTTTCCGGTGACTTGAAAGCCCGTAGAGAGCTCCCCGATAGGCACCGAACGTTTCTGCAATTTCAGAAGGCGGAATGATGCGTTCCACTACTAAATGATCTCGAATCGGCAGCCCCTTCTTTTCAAGTAAGTCGTAAATATGCTCTTTGTATTCATGTATGTCATAGGGCTCTTTCTCCCCTTTTGGAAGTGGCGGAGCATTGACTAAGATAAACAAATTGTCCCCATCTGGTGAGCGATCACGGTCGGTCACGCTTGAGTTACATAAATAGATTGTCGGGTCTTCTGGCATCTCTTGTCGGGTGAATAAAGCATCAAACTCGGCTTCATAATCGTGTGAAAAGTAGACCGTGTGGTGATTCACATTTTTCAAACGAGTAGACAATCCGGCTAAGATGACAAAGGCTGAAATGGACGGTTCCATAGCATCTCTTTGTTTATCTGTAAACGAAGGACGATCGCGCTCTGCCACAAGTTCTGGATACGCTTTTAAAAGATCAGCATTCATCACAACCTCGTCACCCGACCACACCTGCTCACCTGCACAATACAGTGCAGTAATTCTCTTATCCGTGATTTCTACTTGATCGATTGTTGTGTTTGTGTGAAAACGGACACCTAGCTCTTTTGCTACTTTATGAAAAGCGCGCGCAATACAAACCGTTCCGCCTTTTACTGTGTACACGCCTTGGACCAGCTCAAGGTAGGCAATCATACTAAAAGTAGCAGGTGCTCGGTACGGTGAGGAACCGATGTACGTAGCATACCTGCCGAAAGCCTGCAGTACATTGGGTTTGGAAAAATAGCGTTTGAAGAAGTGATCCATTGGTTCTAACGGGCGAACTTTTGTTAGTGCATACCCCAGATTTGGGGATAGATAGTCTGTCCAAGACCGAAATGTCTTTGGAAAGAAATGAGTCTCCGATAACTCATAGAGACGTGTCAGCTCTTTCAAGAAAGAAAAATAATTTTTGGCTCCAAGTGGATCTATTTTCTCTAGTTGTTCAATCATGAAGTCTTTATCTCGACTAAAGACAAGAGACGATCCGTCCTGGAAATGATTCGTCGTATGATGCTTCAATGGGATGAGCGTAAAATAGTCATCCGATTTCCGTCCTGTTTGTTCAATTACCTGCCGGAATACATGCGGCATTGTAATCGTATTTGGACCAAAATCAAACCCATATGTGCGGAGTTGAACAGGCATCAATTTTCCACCGACATGCGTGTTCTTTTCAAACACATCGACTTCAAATCCGGCATTAGCAAGAGTAATAGCCGTTGCCAAACCTCCTAATCCTGCGCCAATTATGGCTACTCGCTTCATCCGTAAAACCTGCCTTTCCATTCCACTTTCTGCCCTTGCATAGAACGAATCATTGCGTTCGCCAGTAGAGCAATTAAAGCGAGTGCAGATGCAGGTAAGGCGAAGGCCAGATACAGCGGTTCTTTTGTTGTAGCGTAAACAATCAATCCTTGAATGCTAATCAATGCATACGGAATCAGTAAGCTTGGGTCTGCAACTACAACCGCACCAACTAGCAAGAAAAGTGGAAGCACATAGAAGCTCGCATAAAACACCATAATAACAGCAGCAAGTGGTACCGATTTGCCAATCCCGTTAAAGATGTTTTTTGAGAAGCCTTTCCAAACGTCTTCATTTGTTTCGTACATCGTGCAACTAGCAAAAGCGGTAATATTGGCAAGCCACATTTTGTGCCCATGTGCTTTCATACGTTTTGAAAGCGCCACGTCCTCCACAATCTCGCCTTTTACTGATTCATGGCCACCGATTGCTTCATAGGCACCACGTTCAAAAAACATAAATCCACCGTGCGCTGCAGTAGCAGGAGGCCATTTTGTGAAACGCGCAAGCCCCATCGGAAGGTGAAATAAGACAATGAAGTGCTGCATCGGAACAAGCAGTTTGTTCAGCCATGTTGGTAATAGAAAGCGAGAAAAACCGGATACCAGTGCCAAGTTATTGTGTTGCATAAAAGCCAACACATCTTGTACTGCATTCGGTTCAATTCGTACGTCAGCATCGACATATAACAAGTAATCGCCACTTGCGTAACCGGATAGTTGATGGCAAGCATATACCTTCCCGACCCAGCCATCTAGCTTAGGAGCGCCAGGCTTAATTGTAAATCGACTGTCGTGTTCGGTACTCGCTTCAAGTGCTTCACGCGTTCCGTCCGTCGACTCATCGTCTAAAACAATCACTTCAAATTTGCTATACGTCTGTTTTTGTAGCGAACCAATCAACCCTTCCACATTCGCCAATTCATTGCGCATTGGGATGAGGATGGAAACGAGCGGTTCTCCTTTTGTTCGTGCATCTCGTTTCGGTCTTGGTAAGACGACGGCATGCAGAAGCGTTATTCCTATAAATAAGAGAAGAAGTGCGCTGAACCATAGATCCCATGTCATCTCCATTCCCCCTTATAGTGCACGGTATGTATCTAAACTTTCGGACACAATATCTTGTTTCAGTAGTTCCAGTTGCTTCTCTAAATGTTTTTCTAACGCTTTCATCTTCTGTTTACGAGTCTCCCCTGGAAGAGAAGTAAATAAAAGTGGTTCGCCTGCTAAAATCGCCACTTCCGCTTTTTTATGATGGCCAAACCAGTAGTACAGTGTAATCGGTATAATAGGGGTTTGCGGGAGTTGATTGGCTAAGTGCCCTACACCCGTCTCCAAGACAAGCGGGCGTATTTCTTGTGAAAACTCTTCTCCTTGCGGGAAAATCCACACACTGGACCCTTGTTCAATCACTTCTTTTGAATAGTTCAATGCTTCTATAATATCCCTACGAGACTGTTTGTTCACAGAGTACGCCCCTGTATAGCGAAAATACCAAAACTTTTTTAATCCTTTTTCGTGCATCATAATATGTGTCGATCGATCAATAACAGTATGGCGCAAATGATAATATAGCAAACCGTCCCACCAAGAGGAGTGATTGGCGATATATAGTGAAGGCGTGCCATCAAATTCTGGCCCCTTCCAATAAACAGCATGAAATTGTTTACGAATTTGAGGAAGCGTCACTTGGCGCATCACACGCTCAAATACAGGATTTCGCTTTGCTTTAATCATGTCGTGTCCTCCACTCTGCCCAACTATAGAGAATGACTGCGCCAACCAATGTTACGCCTATTGCAAGCCACAGACCGGCTGCCCCGGCAGTAACCATAAACATGAAAATCATCATACCGTATAAGTAATACACACGTTTTTCCCACTTCGGAAATGATTCAGTTGCAGGATTTTCAGAATCCATCACCCAAATTAGTGCTTGCAAAATGCTCGCCACAACAAACCAGCCCATAAAATTGGTCCACGGGATGTCATAATATAAACCACCCTCAAACCAAATCCAATATTCATTGGCTTTGAATGCTACCGGATCAATGATTAAATCCATCACAACAGCTGATAAACTTGAAATAATTACTGTGGCAATACCGGGTCGCTTTGTAATACGCATTGCGAGCGCGTGCGTCGTTGAAATAACGAGCAACCAAGCAAACCCGATTGTAAACGGAATATCAAAAATCTTTGCACCGAACCGTTCGGTGTAGTCGTACTCGCCAAACAGAATGCCATACGCAGAGCCCAAATATTCCATAAAAGATGAAAATATATAAATGATGAGTGTGATGACGAGTGCTTTTCCTGGAGAAAATAAAGCAAAGAAATAAAAAATCCCCATCACACCAGCTAACACTAAAAATACAGTATTCGCCCATTCTAACCACGACGGTAGGAGATCAAACCCTACCAGTATGACTCCCACTGCAAACCAGAAGAGAAATAACTGATATGCTCGATCTTTCCACTTTTCCATGAACACAGCTCCTTTGATGACTAGTAAAAAACACCCGAGTCGGGTGCTTAGTGTAAAACAGCTAGAATTTCTGCTTTTTGCTCGTCGGATACAAAATGTTTTGTATCAAACACACGATAGTCTTTCTCCCGTATTGTAGAAAGAATATGACGATAAAAATGAGAAGCACTCTTTAATGGAATTTGAGAGCGTTTTGGATACAGGTGAATAGATTGGTTCGCCTGGTCATAGTAGCGCTCTGCTAAAACAGCTAGCTCTTCCCACGACTGTATAAACCCTTTACTAATCACACCTTTACGCATACACCATTCGGATACTTCAAAGTGTGCCAAACGATCGGTTGGCATATAGATGCGCCCACGGCCAAGGTCTTCTCCAACGTCTCTTAAGATATTTGTAAGTTGCATCGCGAGACCAAGTGCAATGGCATCTTCGCGTAGCTCATTTTTACGAGTAGGCGCCAGGATTGGTAGCAACATTAGACCTACTGTACTTGCCACGTGATAGCAATACACTAATAGATCATCGATTGTTTTATAGCGATGAATAGTGAGATCCATTTCTTGACCTCTCAGTTGCTCTTTAAACGGCTCCGGGTCCATGTCATAGCGTTTAAACACGTCCGCCAGTGCAACCCACATTGGGTCCGCTTCATCATACTTGCCATCTAAGAAAGCCTGGAACTCTATCTCAAATTTATGCAGACTTGAAACTGGTTCGATTCCCTCATCCACCAGATCATCGACACGGCGACAAAATGCATAGACTGCCCATACAGCTAGACGGTCGGCTTTAGGAAGTAAGGAAAAGGCCTTGTAAAATGTGCGGGAATTTTCAGCAATGACACGTTCACACTCTTGGTAGGCTTGCTTGACGTTCATCCGGTTGTCCCCCTTTTACAGTCAAATCATTTAACACAGTCTGTGCGGTCAAATAAGCACCTTGCATCACGATAGGAATTCCACCACCCGGGTGTGTAGAAGCACCTACAGCATACAAGTTATTGAATTTTGTTGGTTTTGCTTGTGGTCGAAATACTCCAGATTGGCCAAGTACAGGGGCAATTCCAAAGTTTCCACCTTGGAAATAGCCTTCTGCTTGGGCAGTAGCCGGTGTACGTATCTCCATCCACTCGGTGCGTTCACGCAAGTTTGGAAATCCATTTTCTTCTATACGATCTAAAATACGCTCTCGCCAATCATTAACATTCTCCCATTCAATGGCAGTACCCGATGGTACCGGAACGAGAATATAAAGAACACTTTTCCCTTTCGGGGCCAGTGAATCGTCCATGACACTTGGGTTGAATACATAAATTGAAGGTTCGTTTGGCAATTCTTTTGTTCGAAAAACAGAATCCATATGACCTTTGAAATCCGGCCCCATCAAGTACGAATGTACAAGTCGGTTTTCATACTTGCTATCGACACCAATGTACATTAAATAGCAACTAGAAGAAGGTATATAGGTACGATTCGGCACAGAAGGTAAAAGTTCCTTCAAAAATGGCATTTCTCCGTTAAAAACTACTGCGTCATGTGAAATGGATCCATTTTTCGTTTTAACGCCAGTAGCTCTCCCGTCCTCTAAGTGAATCGTTTCAACAGCACTATTTAAATGAATAGTCACACCACGCGCTCGTAGCGTCTTTTCTAATAAAGGAATTAATGAGGCATACCCGCCTTGCAAATAGTAAACTCCATGCTCATGCTCTGAGAAAGAGACAAGAGAATACATCGCTGGCACTTGATACGGGTTTCCACCAATATAAAGAGATTGTAATGCATACGCTTGTTGGAGGCGCGAATCTTTGAAATACCCTTTCATCAATCCACTTACAGATTGATATGGTTTTAATGCAAGAAGCTTTCGTATAGAGGTAAACGTCCAAAAGTCTTTTTTCACGGAAAACGATTTAGTTAAAAAGGATGTCATCCCAATGTCAAAACGTTGCTTGCCTTCTGTTAAGAACTGCTTGAATCCCTCTGCATCTTGAGGAAATAAGCGCTCGATTTCTTGTTGCTGCTGAATAGGATCTGCATATTTCGTGTACACTTCTCCGTCCGAGAACTGCATGGAATAAAGAGGGTCGCAACGCAATAAACGTAAGCCTGTCGTGTCCACCCCCGCTTTTTTCAACAGGTCTAAGAACATATCAGGTAGCAAGACAATCGTCGGACCTTCGTCGATTCTGTACTCTCCATTTTTCACAAAGGCTAATCGACCGCCTAGTTTTGAACTTTTTTCATAGATAGTAACTTCGTGTCCTGCTTCTGTCAGATAGAGAGCTGTCATGAGACCGCCTACTCCACCACCGATTAATGCAATCGTCATGCTGTTCCCTCCCAAGCAGGTAAAAGGCCTACAGGTATACGCTCTTTGCCTTCTTCCGCTAAAATTCCATTGGTTACTATGCGTGCAGACTCTAAAATTGTCGGTAAGCCACTGCCAGGGTGAGTACCACCACCGACTAACCAGACGCCGTCTAGTTCTTCAAATTTATTGTGTGGGCGGAATACCATCATTTGAGACAGTTGATGGCCCAAATTGAATGTTGCGCCTTTAAAGACAGAGATATCTTCTTCCCAGTGAACCGGGGTCAACACTTTTTCACTTACAATATGCTTAGATAGATCCTTGAATTCAGATTTCTCTTCAATTGTACGGATGACCAAGTCACGGAAGGCTTGCTGTTCTTCTTGCCAACCGATTTTACTATCGTTATTTGGGACTGGAGCTAAAATATAGAGTGCAGATTGTCCCTCTGGCGCTAATGTCGGATCTGTCACACTTGCATTTTGAACATAGATAGATGGGTCTGCAGAGAGTTTTTTTGTGTGCGTAATTTCTTCCACATTTGTTTTATAGTCTTTAGCAAAAATAATGTTATGATGCGGTAAATCATATACTTTATCGAGGCCTAAATAGAGCATGAATGTGGAGCAAGAGTATTTTTTCTTATCTAGATTCTCACGTGAGTATTTCTTTAAGACACCTTCATCAACAAGGTTTGTCATCACATGCCCAAAATCTCCGTTAACCACTATTTCATCGACTTCTACTTCTTCTCCAGATTCTAAGAGCAGTCCCGTTACTTTTTTGCCATCTAATTTAAACTTTTTGACGCCTGTGCCAAGGTGTACTTTCCCACCGTATTCTTCCACCACTTTCGCCATGGATGCAGACAACTGATTCACACCACCGATTGGGTGATAGATACCATATGCATGTTCCATATAGGAAAGGATTGAAAATGCACCTGGACACTCCCATGGTGACATCCCTAGATATTTTGATTGGAATGTAAAAGCAAGTTTGAGCTCTTCATGATTGAAATAACGACTCAGTACATCATAGAGCGTTTTTCCAATTTCAAGCTCTGGCAATGCTTTCACAACAGATGGACGCATATAATGAATCAGTTTATCCATACGTGATTGAAGAATAGGCGTTAAAGCGGCTAATTTCTTCCCACTCTCATATAAAAATTGATCATATCCTTCGCTATTTCCAGGATACGTAGCTTCAATGCGTTCTTTCATTTTTTCTCGGTCCCGCGTCATATCGAGCGTTCTCTTCCCGTCGAACGTTAATTGATACATTTCAGGAAGTTCGATTAAGTCCATATAATCGTGCATATTACGGCCTGCCGCTTCAAACAATTCATCTACGATATGAATCATACTTAAAAATGTAGGACCCATATCAAAGCGGAAACCGTCCATCTCGATGGCAGCGTTGCGACCTCCCACAACCTCATTCTTTTCATATACATCTACTTGAAACCCTTTAGAAGCGAGTAACATAGCCGCCGCAAGACCACCTGGTCCAGCACCGACTACTGCTATTTTCTTGCTCATGATGGCCCCTCCTCTTTATACAATACTTGTACAATGATTATACAACCGTTTTTGATTTTTGGCTATTGATTCGCTGTAAAGTTTTGTTTTTTTGTCTAACCTTCGCATAATGTGACTGTAAAAGAAAATTAGACATAATGTATATACAAAAAAGAGAACTCCCATGGGGAAGTCCTCTTGAAACTTATAAAAGTTAGTTAGAGCAGACTGTAAACAGAAAAGAAATGACAGACACTTGCTGCAAGTACAAAGACATGCCACACTGCATGATGGTATAAAAACCCTCTCCACACATAAAAAATAGCACCTACTGTATAAAGCACTCCCCCAGCAATTAATAAGAAGAGACCTTCTTGTGTCATTGCGGCTGTGAGTGGGTTCCAAGCAAACACAATCAACCAACCCATCACAACATATAAGAAGGTAGACAATTTGACGAACCGTTTTACAAAATACAATTTAAATAACGTTCCTCCAATTGCCAGACCCCACACGATGCCAAACAATACCCATGCTAAAGAACCTTTTACTGCTAAGAATAAAAAAGGTGTGTAGGTTCCTGCAATAAACCAATAGATTGATGAATGATCTAGCCATTCAAACCAGTCTTTCGCTTTTCCTTGTGGAAAACTATGGACCAATGTAGAGGCCGAATACAAAATCAACATCGACACGCCAAAAATTGTGAAACTCACGACATGCCAAGCACTCCCCGTTTTTGCACCTGCAACAATTAACACGACAAGTGCCGAGATGCTAAGTAGCATACCTAATCCATGAATAAGTGCATTCACGAACTCTTCTCTTTTAGTAAATGTATGTGTTGTATCCATAACCGTCATCTCCTTCTCTCTAGTTTAGAGGAAATAAACGCCAACACCTAGTGACCTCTGTCATCACTTTCTCTGACATCTGTCTGGTGAATCTCAATTTGCTTTTCTAAAACTTCTTGCAAAGAAGAAAACGAAAACCCTTTTCTAGATGCATGCTTTGTCGTCTGAGCCAAATCAAATCCTAAATCATAAGGACTTTGATTGTGTAATGAGTCTTCCGCGAACGAATAGTTCTTACCAAGATGTCGGGATATATACTCCAACAGTTCTTGCAATGAGATGGAATCATCTGTCCCCGCATTTATCGGGCCTTCATAATCGGAAAGCGCACAGGCTTTTAAAAACTCAGCTGCTTCCGCAGAATCAATAAACCCGAAACGAGCGTCTGGATTTTTCGTCCCTATCGCTTTCCCCTCTTCTACAGCCCGAACATGAAATGCAAAGCGCTCCGTGTAATCATCTTCCCCAACCACATACGGAAAACGCACTGTTACAACCGGACAAGGTGCTTGTTGATAAAGGACTGCCTCCGCTGCTCGTTTGGCTTCTTGGTACCCTTCCATACCAGCATATTCATGGCGAGATTTATAGTAAATGTCAAAGTGACGTGGATCAAAGTCGGATTCTTTAAGATTCACACCCGCATTATAGACTGCTACTGAAGAGATGAAAATATACTTTCCAATTCTCGTTCCAAGTGCCTCTAAAACTTCTCGCACTTCTATCGGTGAATAGCACGTGTGATCAAAAACATAATCATATTCCTTATCTTCAAGTGCATGTTTTATCGTTTTATCATCAGTGCGGTCCAGCACCAATCGCTTTACTGAGTCTCCAAAGTCATCTGTCATGCGTCCTCTCGTTGCGATGGTGACATTCACCCCATCTTCCACTAGTAGCTTCACAAGACGCTTCCCGACAAATTGTGTACCGCCTAAAATCAATGCAGTTGTCATGGTAAACTCCTTTCTATAATAAAATTTGCTGTTTTGTATACGCGAGTTCGACCGGACCAGAAAATTCTTTTTTCGCTTCGGCAACAAGAATTTCTCTATCTCCGTATTGAGGCAAGTGTGTCAGTACCAAACGTTCAACACCCGACTGTGCCGCTAGTAAGCCAGCTTGTTGTCCTGTCAAATGACCTTGTATCTTTCCGGCATACTGCGGGTAGACATTTGATTCACTAACTAATACATTCGCTCCTTGTGAGAACGTCACAAGTGCATCTGTCCATTCGGTATCTGCCGTGAAGACGACAGCCTTTCCAGCCGCTTCGATACGAAAAGCTAAACAATAGACCGGATGCACAGTGGGGCAAGTGGAGACTTTAAAGGGGCCAATGGAGTAGCTTGCATACGCCTCAAGCTCCATTCCTGTTGTCACACCTTTGTAGCTGAGCTTTGAAAACTCTACAGAATCCTGTGCGTGTGCATAAATCGGGATCGGGTGATGAAGATTTCCTAATTGTTTATGAATCATTGCAGCATGTTGTAATACGCCTACGTCCGCGATATGGTCGGGATGATAGTGACTAATGAGAAATGCATCCAATTCATGCACGTCTTTCATAGTTAATAATGTAGACAATACAGCACTCCCACAATCAACGATTAAACTAAAGCCATCCTGTTCAACTAAAAAAGAAGAGGTCGCTTCACCTTTTTCAGGATAACCACCCCACATACCGATTGTTGTAATCTTCATCTGTTCACCCACTCTTTTCTACTCGTTTTTTCTAGTGTACCCATTTTCCGAATTCTTTGCATTCTTCCTAGCTAGTGAAAATGGTATAATACTAAAATTACTAGAGATGTGAGGAGGATATTTTAGTGGATGCACTTCAAATTATGGACCAACTAGATCGTGTCCGCCCAGCCCTTCAACCAATCGTCAGTGCAATCACCCATGAAATTGCCGGCTACGAACTACTTGGCCGTTACAGAGACGATGACCACTGGACGTCTCTCGGAGATTTTTTTCTAGATAGCGACATTCCAACAGAGTTTAAAAATGAACTGGATGACCATTTAATCGGTTTGGCTGTTGATTATCTTTTAGAGAATGACTTGCCTGGTTACCTATCGATTAACCGGTCCGCGCAGCAATTGATCGATGAGGAAGATGAGACATTTCTTGCCTTTCTACACGTGCAGGAAAAGAAGGGGTTTGCATTAAAGCGATTCGTATTAGAGGTAACAGAACATGATATCGAGGAAGAGTTCGAAAGCCTGAATCATCTCTTGCGCTATTATAAAACCTACGGAATCCGCTTAGCGATTGACCATATAGGTGGTGCCAGTTCAAACATTGATCGTATTCGTGCTCTTCGGCCGGACATCTTAAAAATCGACACCAGTTTGACTCGCTCTGCCAATCTCGAAAACTTCCAAGACATATTGCATACGCTATCGGTTCTTGCCCGACGAATCGGTGCGGTATTATCCTATGAAATGATTGAAGACGCCAATCAACTGTACTTTGCGTGGAAGAACAACGGTCACTACTACCAAGGCTTTTATTTAGGGAGACCGAGTTGCGAACAGCAAGAATCCATTCAACTCAACGTCTCTTTGCCTACACAAATTCAGTCTTTTGTCGAACGAGAAAAAGAACTAATCACACAGCGATTGAAATTCACAGAAGCCTGTCATCACAAATTGAAAAAACTATCGAAGTGGCAAGATGAAGTGTATGCAGATCAATTACTCCAAGAAGCGCAGGAACTTTTTGATAAGCAAACTTTCCGTCTCTACATTTGTGATGCGAGTGGCAAACAGGTGTCCTCAAACTTCCGTTTGAAGGACGGTTCATGGAGATATGAAGAAACTGTGCGTGGCTCCAACTGGGCGTTCCGACCGTACTTTTTAGAAAATATGATGCGCATGCAGCGAACAAATCAAGGACGCTTATCCGATTTGTATTCCGATATTGAGACACGTGAATATGTACGTACGTTTAGTTTCCCGTTAACAGCGAATTACTTTTTATTTGTCGATTTAAGCTATGAATTTATAACGATGAACGATTTCTTATTTATGAATTAGAAAGGAATGAGTCTTTGTACGAATTAAACCGACCCACTACTTCTGTTTATTACGGCATCACACTGCGCGACGGTACGTTACCTGAAGCAAACAATATGGCTCTGCATAGTTGTGAGAATCCGGCATCTGTCTTGGCAAACCGCAGGAATCTTGCCAATCAACTTGGTATACCTTTACATCATTTTGTACTTGCTAATCAAACACACAGCAATCACTATTATGAAGTAAAAACTAGCGATAAAGGACGCGGTGTACTTGAGACCGCGACGGCGATTCCGGATACAGATGCGTTGTATACATATGAACCTTCTATTGTTTTAGGTACATTCACAGCAGACTGCGTCCCACTGCTTCTTTGGAGTTCGAAGTCAACATTGATTGCCAGCGTCCATTCAGGTTGGCAAGGTACTGTAAAAGAACTAGTACCCACACTTCTCGAACATCTGCTATGTGAAAAAGGAGAAGATGCTTCCACCCTTCACCTCTTCATAGGTCCCTCCCTAAGTGAGGAGCGTTTTGAGGTCGATGTCGATGTAGCAGATCGTTATAAAGCACTTGGCTACGCAGATGCATTTATTCGCTATAAAGAGTCCACGCATAAGTTTCACATCGACAATGGTCTTGTTGTCAGAGAGCAATGTCTACGAGCAGGTATTCCTGAAGAGAACATCATGCAATCCACTGTTTGTACGTACACTAGTGAACAAGGGTTTTCGTATCGCCAAAATCGACAGGCAGGACGCCATCTAGGGTTTATTTACCGACTATAAAAAACGCACTCCTCTTAGAGAGTGGGTGCGTTTTTCCATGTCAGTCCTTCTTGCTGTTCGATTACCTCTTCGAGTGTCGCATCCCATCCATCCACAAGCGGGTTCCAGACGCGAACATAGGTCATATTCTCTTTCGTATCATGCACCAGAAATTCATAGCACGTGACCCACTGAAGCTCGCCTTCATCAAAATCGAGTAGATGATTGACGGTCTCAACAAAGTCTCCTGAATGCTCCTCTTTATCTGCGAGTGCTTCTTGGACGCCTGTCAGTAAAAACTGCTCGCCTGCTTCCACTGCGTTCTCTTTTGCGTATCGAAAGGGGTCTCCAGTGTGTTCATCAAAATCTACATCTGCTTCATTGGGCAAGAACCTTGTATGCAATGGACTAAAAACAAGTTGCATATAAGTTTCTGCTTGTTCCTCTTCAAATACTCCTGCTGCAAGTTGACGAGAGCCGTGTGACGTCAACGCGTACCTATCTTTCCCTAGCTCAACCAAACCATTTCGAGTCATTTTCTCAAGCAAATCTTCAATAAACAATTCTTCCACATAGAGTAAGTCTGCAATGGCTCTAGCTCGTCGAACAGATACGGTCTCGATGACTTGCAAGATCATGCGCATCAAAATATCTAAACGAAACCTGCGTACCGGACTAAACGCAACTTCAAATGTATATACCGGTAATTGCCAACTGCGTTGTTCTTTTAGAGTGAGGACTGGATTTCTGAGCAATTGATTGCGTAGTTTAGTTTGGAACTCCGACATGGGTCAGCACCTCCTCCGGTAAGCGATGGCCACCTAGCTCCTGTACGGTTTGATAGACGTGGGAATACATCTCTTTAGTAGCAGCACGTTTCACACGTTTTGTGAACATCTCACTGCTTCCAATCAATACAAGAAGCTCCATCGCACGAGACAGCGCTACATTTAGCCGTCGGTAGTCGTTGGCAAATCCAATATCCCCTCTTGACTCTTGATGGTTTCGTACCATGCTTAACAGAATCACTTCCATCTCCATCCCTTGGAAGCGATCGACCGTTCCAGTTCGAATGTGAAGATGGGATAGTCGTAGTTCTTGCTGAATCAAACGGTCGAGCTGTTTTACTTGTTCCCCGTAGAAGCTGATGACACCGACTGACTTTTGATAGTCGTGTGGATACTTTCCGGCTTCTTTTGCCTTACCAATGGCTTCATTCAAATCGAGTAAGGCTTGTTTCGTCAAGCCGAGCTCTTTAGGGTTCCAAAGACTACGTCCCCCTTTCACTCGCTCTTCAAAGTACTCTTGTTGGTTCGGGGTATCAAGCCACACCACATGATTGTTTGCAGTAACCCAAGGCAAATCGAGACCATGGGCTCGCATCGCATCCGAGTCCACAAGTCCGCATTGGAGTTCATCTTCTTCGTATTGATAGAACGGACTGATTGTTCTCATAATCGATTCATGCATTCGGTACTGGATCGCGAGCATCGTTTTATGTGTAGACGGTAAGTTTTTATATAAACGTTCAAATAGAGACTCTTTTAATAGGTTCTCGATTTCTTGTTTTCCAGCAAACTCTGGTTGTTCTTCTACCATCTTGCCTAGGACTTCTTCTAACGTATCATCGCCGAGCAGTGGCGGTAGTTGGTGATGATCTCCAACAAGAATCACTTTTTTTCCTTTTAACATCGGGAGCAGCAACTCTGGTGGTGTTGCTTTAGAAACTTCATCAATAATGACCACATCAAATGATGGATAATTTTCTACGAAGTCTTTACGCGCAGACGCTACACAAGTCGTTCCAATAACGTTTGCATATTTGACGTTCAGTTTACGGATCTCATCGACATCTTCTGCCGATGCATTTTCGAGGAGTTCCTGCCACTGTGATTGAAGCTGTTGGTGCACCGGTGCCTCTGCGTTCTCTTTTTCAAGCTTTCCAAGTTCGAACTGCAGAGAAAGCCACTCTTTCTGAACGGCTTCCAATCGCTCTTCTGGTGTAGTAACTAGTAAAGGCTCCAAAAGCCCTCGTTCTTGTTCAAGTTTGAGAATATCTGTATCGTAGCGGGATGAGCTCTCTAAAAACTCAGCTAGATTCACTTGCGCTTGTTCATACGCTAATTTAGCCGTCCCCATGTTTTCTTGCGCTTGTTGATAGGTAGCATCAAATTCTTCCATCGTTCGCTTTATTTTTATAAGCTTTTCAAGTTCTCGTTCAGTTGTAAACATCGTGACATCTTCAAGTGCTTCTACTTTCTCTCGGTAGTGGTCCCCGTTTAGAGAAACCCATTGCTCTTGCCAGTCCTCCTGAACTTTCCTCAAAGTGGTAAATTGCTCTTGCAAGCCCGCTGTTTCTTTCAAAAGCTGTTCATTATGCAATTTGTGAATGTGTAGGAGTTCTTGCCTTAAAAGATCCAGTTCAGACTCTCCTCGTTCTACTAATTCGTCATAATAAGACTTTACGGCTGCCATATAACGCATGCGACCGTATAACCCCTGAACGTATTCTGCAATCCCAATTTGGTTAGGCAACTCGCCGAGCCTGATCCAATTCCTACCTTGATCCAAATAACTTTGCAGCTCTTCTTTTCGGTACACGGGTTCCTGTACTGGTCGAATTGGTCGCCGTTTCTCACCAAGTCGTGTTATGAAGTAATCCAGCGCCTTTTCGTAGAGTGCTACTAGTTCTTTAACAGGATGATACGTTTTAATTAAATCTCGAATTCCTTGAATACCCTTTAATTTAAACAACACACGAGATGTTGCATACTGCGGGTCACTTTCAAGCACATCTTGAAAAGATGCCACAGATTTTAAATTTCGTATAGTTTGTTGGTGCTCCTCTACAGAGTCGAGGCCAGCCTGCAGTTCCTGTAATCGTTGTTCAACTTCAGCGAACCTAGTTGTAGCTTGCTGAATTTCTTGGTGAATTTTCTTTAGTTCTACCAAACGTGCCATTTCACCGAGCAGCTCATTTTTTTGGGCAATTTCTTGTTCAAGGTCGACCATCTCTGGAAATGCTGCTGCTTGTTCATTTAATTTTTCAAGTTGCGCCATACGTTCAGACACTTCTTGATCTTTCATCTGCACGAACCCTGATAGCCGTATCCGATCTTCTTCGAGTTGCTGTACTTTCAGCTTTAACTCATCAAGTTGCAAAGTAAGATTGGCATGTTCAGCAACAGCCGTCTCTTTCTTTTTCACTTCTTGTTTCCATTGTTCGACTTCTAGAGAGACCTTTTCGAAGCGTGGACGAATCACTGCTAGTTCACTAGTTAACTGTTCAAGACGCTCTTTTCGCTCATTCACTGTCGAAGTGACCGTTTTTAACGTTACTTCCCTCCAATAATCTCCGATGTTCTCTTCTATAATTCGTTTTCCCTCTTCTTCAATACTCTCCGTTCGCCCTACACGTAAAATACGAATGTCTTTGTTTGCTAGTAAACGACTTAATGCATTATCTACTGCAAGATTTGATTGTGAAGCGACAAGTGTTCGTAATCCAGCCTTTGCGTTCTGCAAACAAATTTCGGAAATAACGGTCGTCTTGCCTGTACCTGGTGGGCCTTGTATGACATACAAGTCTTCTGCTGCGAGGGCACCTTCAACTGCACGGCGCTGAAATTCATTCAGTGGGTGAGAATAGGAAATCTTCGGAATTTCTTTTAAAGGTGCAACAGGTGGGCTTTCTTCAAACAAGATTTGTTCGAGCAAGGGGTTCTCAGCATGCCCTTTCTCAAGCTGTTGGAACCCTGAACGCAGTCTTCGAATTTGACTGACTGATGCGAAATTCGTAAATACCGCATCCGTCCCAAAACGATCGAGGGGTGTGCGACGAAGTACATCTTCCATATATGGGAGAACTGTCACTTCAATCGTGCGATCTCGCGGTGAGACTTTCGTCACCTTCCCGATCTCGCGACCAATACTTAGAAGTTTTACATCCATTTCCCGCAAATTCTTCCACTGGTCATTTTTCACTACAGCACCATAAAGGGTTAGTTTTCGGAAATCTTTTTGAAGCGACACAGATTCATAGCTCGCTCGTATGTCCGCAATATCTAACTGCTGTTCTTGGATGGCCAAATAGCCTTCCCAACCCGCAATTCGCCTCTTCACATAAGCGGTTCGCTCATTGGCATGGGGCAAGTCTGCGAGCCATTCCCGAAAGGCTAGTGGAATTGGGTTTCGGACGCGCACATCCGGCACGAACGTCAAATTGACTTCTCTTCTCCAATTTGTTGCACGGCTTGCTTTCTTTGGTGCCATCATAAAGTGGACAGCTGTCAGAACATTTTCTTCAAGCAGTAGAGTCAAAACAGGCACTTTATGGTCTGCTTGTGCGTGTGAAAACGCCGTAAAATAGAGCAGCACCTTTGTAGCGGTCTGCTCTGGGTCTTTATTCTTTTCGATGAGAACACTATATGTCTGCTGGTCCGATAAAAACCCCGTCTCACTCCATCCAAATCGTTTAAACGCGTCTTGGACAGACTTCGTGAGGCGGACAGGACATGAAAATGTACGAAGCGTTGTCATGATATCCCTCATTTATTTCTGCTTTCTTAATAGTACACTGAATAGGGAGGAGATGAAACCGTCAGAAGTCCTTAGTTTAAAGATGTCATTTCCCGGGAAATTCTTTTCTATTATCTAGTTTGAATGGTATACTTCTCAGTACCTACTTAACGACTTGGAAAGGATGGAATAAATGGCATTCACACATTATGGACGCGTACCTTTTCAAAATTTTGACGAGGCAGCGGATACGATCCTTAAAATGATGGCGAAGCTTCTGAACATCAATACATTGTTCATTGCCAAGAACGATACTGTCTCAAATGAGATTTATAAGGTAATGAATAAAGAAAAGGATTTATTAGAAGCCGGTACTGTTTTGCCATTTGAACAAACGTACTGCAAAGTAAGTGTCGACCATGGCAACCACGTCCTCTACATCCCCGACATTTCAAGCCATGAAAGTACGAAACATCTTCAAGTCACACACAATCTTAAGTCAGGAAGTTTTGTTGGTATTCCTATTTACACGGGGGACGGCAAAAATTATGGTACGATTTGCGGCTTAGATACCACACCCTTTGAATTGAGTGAAGAGCACTTGAATTTATTTGAAACGATGAGCGACTTGCTCTCTTATGTGTTAGAACTCGATGATGCGCAGCGCCAGATTCAAAACCTGTCCGTTCCAATCGTGCCGCTAACAGAGGGAATAGCTATTTTACCCGTAATCGGAAACATTACACGCCGCCGTGTCGAACAGTTAGTGGAGGTCGCTCTTACACGCAGCCAAGAAATGAATTTGGATTATTTGCTTGTAGACCTTTCAGGAATCACTGAAATGGATCAATCAGCAGCGGACTCCTTGATGAAAATCACGAACCTATTAAACCTTTTAGGCGTTAAACCAGTCCTTACTGGACTACGCCCTGAAACTGTCTTGCAAACAAACCGATTAGGCATTCAATTAAAAAACGTGATGATAGAAGCGAATATTGAACGTGCTTTAAAAAACATAGGGTTTACACTAGAACGAAATCACTAAGCACACAAAAAGGCACCCGTTACTGGGTGCCTTTGTAGTCTTAGTTTAAATCTTCTGCTGCTTGTTCTTGAAGATCTTGAAACGCTTTCGATACACGTTCAAACTCAGCATCTTCTTCAATTTCATACAGCTCTTCTTCACTTTCTACACGAAGGAAGAAAACATCGATGTCTTCTTTCGAATCATCTTGTACATCTTCTGAGAATGCAACGGCTGCATAATTTACTTCTTCAACAGTAACGAGTCCAAGAACTTCAATTTCTACTTCTTGTCCGTTCTCATCTTCCATTGAAAAAACATCGCCTACTTGTACTGTACTCATGTGGGTTCCTCCTCGTAATCTATCTCACTTTCACAGCATAGCATAATTGCAGCTGTCTATACCTATCTTTTCCCTAGAGAAAATGCTTTAAAACGATTTATTGAAGGTTAGTTGGTTTCCCACGTATGCAAGTGTCTCTCGCAGGACGAATGGAAACTGCTCACCCCAACTTGTGTAAACGCTTTGTGGTGTGGGCGCAGCCATCACTTCCAATCCAAACACGTCTGCCATCATTAACGCACGTTTCATATGGAATGGGTCGCTCACTAAAAGAAAGTCACCAAGACTTAGCTCTTCTGCAAGTTCTTTTGTGAACAACATATTCTCTCGTGTCACAAGTGATCGGTCTTCTACAACAATCACGTCTTCTGGAATCCCTACAGATAACGCGTACAGTTTAGACGCTTCCGCTTCACTAATGAGACCCCCTTCTGTCAGGCCACCCGTGAATACGATGCGCTCAACCAGCTCGTGTTCATAAAGCCAAATTGCGTGATCAATGCGTTCTCGCAAAGCATAGGATGGTTCCTCACCGTCTAAACGTGTTCCTAAAACTAATGCTGCATCTGCTTTTGTATAGTCTGCTTCTGCCGTGAAGGTCCAAATCCCATACATCGAAACAACTATATAAACTAACAAACTCGTTAATACTAATTTTGCCGTAACGTGCATAATGCTCTCAAATCCCCGTCTCTATAGTCTCTAATTACTTTAGTATAGAAGATTATTGGGATTTATCTAGCGACTACAGACCTACATCATGTGTCTAAATCTTGAAACAGCTCTCGGAACATCCTATTAGGATTTTCTAAAAACAATTTTGTCACTTGATAATGGTCGGTTTCTTCAAACGTTGTTGGTGTAATAGCAGTTTCATCAAAGTTGAAAATAGTAGCTCCAGGATAACCTAGTAAGATTGGCGAATGCGTGGCAATCACGAATTGAGCAGTAGGCTCTAACTCCTTCATGATTCGCAGCAAGCTCAATTGACGAATCGGCGATAAGGCAGCCTCAGGTTCATCCAAAAAATAGATAGCTTTTTTATTGAATGCGTGTTGGAATAGCCGCATAAATGACTCCCCATGCGAGGCTTCATGAAGAGATTTATCTCCATATCTACTATATTTCCTCGGATCTTCAATAGAATCAATAAAAGTAGCAAATTGATAGAAGGACTCTGCACGCAAAAAGAAACCTTCGTATATTTTCTTTGTCCACGATAGGCGGATAAAAGGAGCAAGTGGCACTTCATTCGCATGTATCGAAAAGGAGTGTTGCCTACCACCTCCTGCAGAGTTGAAGCCAGCTACGTTCGCAATAGCTTCTAATAATGTAGATTTACCAGCACCATTCTCTCCCACAAAGAAAGTAATAGGCGTGTTCAGTTCCAGCTCCTCCAGTGTTCGCACAGCAGGAATGGAAAATGGATACTTTTCTACGGAGGGCACTTCATCTCGTTTATATATAATTTTTTTCAAATACATGCGTTAACCTCCAGTCATCATTCCTTATTTATGGCATAGACTAATTCGGTAGGTCAAACAATAAAAGCCGCCCACTTGGACGGCCCTCTATTTAATACAACTCATTTAATACTTCTTCTAAAGTCTCGTTCCCGTACACATCATAAACTGTCATGTTATCTGGACCCGTTTGTTCTGGATCTGCTCCATACTCAAGTAGCATTTCTGCCACTTCGCGGTCTCCATAGAATACGGATGTGACTAAAGCAGTGGAATAATCGTCTGAAGTATTAGGGTCTGCACCTTGCTCTAACAAATATTCTACAGCAGCTGGTTCTTGCCCGTACACGGCATACATCAAAGCGTCTGAACCTTCTTCGTCAGTGTCTGTTAGTGTATCACCACTTGCAATAGCTAATTCCATCGCTTCGATATCTCCATTTTGTGCAGCCAACATCAGTGGAGTTTGACCTGCCGATTCGACAATTGGTTCATCATAGCCACTACCTTCACTAAACGGGGTATCCAAAGCACTGGCGAATAAGCTACCTAATAATACCCCACTCGTCGTCAACAACACTATAGAACCAATATAGATCGCGCCAACAACAGCTGTAATAATCGCCATCCCACCAATGATTTTTCCTGTGTTCGGGAAATATGGGCGCTCTCCTGTTTGTGCAAATTGCGAAATTGCTTGCACTCGCTTTGGAATGCGAGGGTGTGTAGAAAGTACTTCCGCCAACCAAACGATTGCATTTGATTCCGTTTCAATCTGCTGGACGTAAGCATCCTCATTTACTTCTTTGTACATTCCTTTCCCCATGCCAAGCAACGTCAAGGCACGTTTAGCAGCAGCTGGATTTTGAATCATATACGCTGCATGGCGATCACATGTGTACTCACATGAACGACTATACGCTTGAGAGAGGAATGGGATGAAACCTGCAGGAAGAATTAAGAGATTCTTCCACACATGACGACGTTTGACGTGTGCCAACTCATGCGCAATGATGAAATCTAATTCATCTTGTCCTTGTTCACGCGCAAGTTCAAAAACTTCCGAGTATAAGACAACCATATCGCGCCCTAAGAAACGAGTAGCAAATGCATTTAATGCACCTTCAGATTGAACCACGAAAATATCTGGTGTTTTCGCTAGCCCCATATCGCGTGCTAATTGTTGGGTACGAGCATAGATTTCTGGGAATTGGTTTTGATGAATCCGGACTCCGTTACCTCGAATAGAACCGAGCATCATTAATTGTATGTATACTATGAATGCTGCAACAAGAAGTGCAATAGCGATTCCTACCACTGATACGATTGCTACGATGTAGATCAAAATACTAAAAAGCAAACTAATGATAAAATATAGAGTTTCTCGACTGGATTGAATTTTACTGGATTGCATGTTTCTTCCTCCTTTTACTTTATCAGAATAGCATGTAGTCCTATGAAAATCATCACTTATTTTCGACATTTTCTAACAATTAATTTTCTCAAAATTCACCATTATCAATTAATCAATATTTTTTGATGAAATAGTTGACATACGGTTTTAGTGGTCGTATGATGAACATATCAAGAAAATTTGATTGATTACTAGAAGGTGAATTCGATGCAAGAAACGACATATTACACACTTTCTTCCGATACATTAGCTACTTTTGAAAAAAAGTTTAAAGCCATTAGTGATCAGAAGCGTTTGCAGATTTTAAACATCCTATCGAATAAAGGCGCTATGTGTGTAGGAGATCTTGCACCTCTCGTCGATATGACACAATCAAAACTGTCATACCATCTTAAAATTCTTTTAGACGCCGACTTACTTTTAAAAGAAACAAGTGGCACATGGAGTTTTTACGAATTGAACCAGCACGAATTAAATCAACTGCTCTCCGATGAGCTATGCTGTATGTTCAAACCGGAAAATTGATTTCCGGCTGTGCTTTTAATCAAATTGTCTTGTTTAATTAATAATTCAAACAATTTAGGAGGAATTACTCATGATGAATGTTTACACAATGCACCAGTCCGTGAAAGCACACCAAGATTCCGTTCAATTTTTAGCACAGCAGCGTTTGACAAACCAAACAGCAGCTCATTCTAAAAAACCATCTTGGACACAGTGGTTTTCAATCAAATCTAAACGAACGGCTTAATTTTAAAGTTTTTATCAAATTGTCTTGTTTAATTAAAAATTCACACAATTATGGAGGAATAGAAAATGATGAACTATTATACATTTGGAGAATCAGTAAAAGAACAACAATCAGAGACAGCTTTCCATGCAGAACAGCGTCTTGAAAACACAACAGCTTCATTTACAAGCAAAGTGAAAGGCTTGTCTAAATGGAACATCTTCAAGTCTACTCAAAAGTCTGCTTAATCCATGCGTATTGAACGATCAAGAGAGTTCGCTTCAAAGCAATCGTTTGGGCAGTGGTTAAAAGAAACTTTACGTAAATTGTTCTCACAATGAAGAACCTCCCTACATCATTTAAGATGCAGGGAGGTTTTTTTCGGTGGGTGTGGTTCGGGTCTTTCACGTGGCGTCATATTAATGATGAAATAACCCCCGATCAAAATGAAGATTACTACAGAATTCAGCAATGTATGAACAGGATTATCATGTTCAACGATGATTACTCGTGTCATCGCAGTAATACCAATATAGATAAAGTAGCGTAAAGGGAAATGATAGTCCTCTTTAAAATATTTCACTATCATTGCAATGAACTCAAAATATAAAAAGAACAATAAAATATCTGCTAAAAACAATTTATAGTTGTAGGATTCCATCGTCCATAGGAGTTGGATGAATTCAATCAGTGACCGCATGAGCAAAAAGCATAAAGTGATCGCCAAACCGATCAACGCACTATTTAAGAAAAGCTGTAACACTTTCGGTACCATTACTGCCAAAGGTTTTCCTTCTCTTTTCATCTCACTTCCTCCTCTACTCACCTCAACTGTACGCTTACTTCATGAAGCCATTATAAACGCCATGTAAACTTTCCTTACAATCAAAGGATTAGTCTAGTTATACGTGGATTTCATGCGCTCGTCAACACTTTTTTTGGTAAGCGTTTCCATTTTATGGGTTTGACATTACAATTTTACAGAGACCTGCTATACTGCCAAGACAAGAAGGAGGAGTTGCATGTTTACATTTGGTTTTGCCGATTTTCTCTCTCTGTTGATTTCAGCTTTCATTATTCTACCAATCGTTGTATTCATTCGTGAATTTGCCTATGTACTTGTTGGATTTTTCTTTGGCTTAAAAAATCCACGGATCACCATTGGAAGTGGCCCACGCTTACTAAAATTCGGAATGTTTGATATTCGAAAGTATTATCATCTCTATAGCTGGTTTTCATACGATGACCTAGCCCATAAAAATAGATGGATTTATATTGTTATCTATAGCGCGCCTATCCTTATGAATAGCTTTGTCGCCATTGGACTGAATCTTTTACTCGTGAATGGTGTCCTTGAAGTATGGCCTTCGTTTTGGGATCGGTATATTTTCTATAGTTTTTACTATGTGTTGTTCGATATCGTCCCTATGCGGATGGTAAATGGAAAACCGAATAATGGCTTACTCATTTATGAAATGGTCCGGTACGGGAAGAGAACAGATTATTGCCCTGACCCATTTTTACCAACAACATCGGATGCAGAAAAAGATTTATTACAACCGCAAGAAAAACGCTAAAAATCTAACAGACAAACTGATAGGGCTACCGTATACTTTAACAAAAGGCAGTTTTTGGGGAGTTGAGAAAATGGGAAAATCTATCATTAGAGGTAATTCTGAAATTGCACTTCTCACTCAAATGCTTGATCATGTGACGGACTTGGTATTTCTTATGGAATATAAACAAGATGAGTTTATCTACCGGTTCATCAATAAAAAAGCTAGAGCCGTTTTGGACCTTAATGACACAACCCTTGGACATTCCATCTTAACTATTCATACGCCACAAAAAGCGTTGCCGCTGCATGAAGCCTATATGCGTGTCGTCTCAGCTGGGGCATCCATCTCTTTTCGACAACAAGTGGATACGACATTAGGGAAGTTCACTGGAGAAAGTATTTTATCACCACTATTCAATGCCCAAAATGAAATTACACATATACTGGGTATTGTTCAGGATGTATCCGCACTGTATCAACAAGAAAAGTTGTTTGAAAAAGAAATGAATCATGTGCTTGAACAAAAGAATCGGGAACTTGAAACACTATGGAATACTGCAATTAATCCCATTTTCCAACTCAATCTCGACGGAACTATGCTACGAGTGAATCCTGCTTATTGTCAGTTGTTTGAATATGAAGAACATGAACTCGCTCATACGATGCGGAAGATTATTCCCGACTTTCTTGAGGACGAAATGAATGCCTTGCAGGAGCGTTTAGATCGTTTTGAATCTATTGAATCCTATGAAACCCAACGTATAACGAAATCCGGAAAAATAGTGGATATTCTTGCTTCCTATACTCCGGTTTTTAATGAGTCGGGCCAACCAATTGCTATTCATGTTGTATATAACAACATTACAAGTCTAAAAAACATACAACGTGAATTAGACCAGAGCAAAGAAAAATATAAAGTTATCACTGAACATGCATTTGATGTGATTAAAGTTTTCAACCGAAATGGTCGTGTCGATTATTTTTCACCCTCTGTTCGTGAGCTTCTTGGCTATGAGCCGACAGAATGTTT
Organism: Chryseomicrobium imtechense; assembly: GCF_041475995.1. NCBI lineage: Bacteria > Bacillati > Bacillota > Bacilli > Caryophanales > Caryophanaceae > Chryseomicrobium > Chryseomicrobium imtechense. Next base: position 107,437 of record NZ_JBGOBM010000003.1, read on the forward strand.
GGGCCAACGGTTTACCACATTTGTTCATCCCGATGATCAACTTTCTGTCCAGCACCATATTCAGCAGTTGATACAAACTAGGAAGCATTTCACGATGGAGATGCGCTTAAGACACAAAAAAGGGCATTTTATTTGGATGGAAGTCGTTGCAAGCCCAGTCATAGAGCGCGGTCGCGTGATGAACATTATTACTATTTCACGCGACATTTCAGAGCGCCATGACCTTCAAGAAACATTAAAGCAGATGGCTTATTATGATCACCTATCGGGTTTACCGAATCGTCGCGCCTTTGATGACGCGCTCCAAGAGATGCTTACTGAACGAGAATTGTCAGAAGGATTGGCTGTCATTTTAGTAGATGGCAATCAGTTCAAAATGATCAATGATACACTCGGACACGATGCAGGCGACGCGGTCATTACCGAACTAGCAAAACGTCTCTCTGCTAATGTTCGTCCAGAAGATTTGGTTGCACGTCTTGGTGGAGACGAGTTTGGAGTTGTGTTAACCAAACAAGACTCTAGAGGAAAAATCGAAGAGATAGTAGCACGCATTGCGAACGCCTTTGCACTAGAGTTTATATATCAACAGCACGCAATTTCAATTGAGATTGCCATTGGTATTGCACGATTTCCATCAGATGCTCTCGATAAAAAAGCTTTGTTTATTGCAGCAGACAACGCATTATATGAATCGAAAAAGCACAAGATTACGGCATATACGTTTTATGAAGATTTAGAAAAGCGATGACTTTAGACGAGTCATCGCTTTTTGTTAGTCAAATAAAGTTGGCAATTGATTAATAAGTGTGTAGCCTCCCATATATGCCATCAGGAGAACAACTAACACACCTGCAATTGTTAATCCAATTGGATGTTTATAGTTACCTACGATAGATGGCTTATAGGCTGCTACTAATATAATGCCGAGCGCTAGTGGTAGGATCAATCCGTTTAATGAACCCGCTAAGATGAGCATCTTAACAGGACGGCCAATCGACACAAAAATTATCGTAGAAAGAACAATGAATCCTACAATCCACCATTTGTGTGTTTTCTCAATCCATGGATGGAAAGAACGAATGAATGAAACCGAAGTATAAGCCGCTCCAATCACTGATGTAATCGCCGCCGCCCACATAACAACACCAAATAGTCGATAGCCAATCTCCCCGGCTGCAAGTTTAAATACAGATGCCGGTGGATTCGTCGCATCGATTGCGAGCCCCTGTGAAACAACACCTAATGCAGCTAGGAACAAGAATATACGCATGATAGACGCGATACCAATTGCCGAGATAGAACCTTTCGTTACTTGCGGTAAATCTTTTTGGCCACGCATACCAGCATCTAATAGTCTATGTGCTCCAGCAAATGTAATGTATCCACCAACCGTACCTCCAACTAATGTGACGATTGCAAGAAAATCAATTTGTGTTGGTGCAAATGTACGCAACACAGCTTCTCCAACTGGTGGATTCGATTGAAATACAACATAGAGTACTAAACCAATCATCACAAAACCAAGCACTTGCGTGAATTTATCCATCAGAAGGCCTGCTTCTTTTACTAAGAAGATGGCGATTGCAATCGCTGCGCTAATCATGGCTCCTGTAATTGGAGAAATACCCGAAAGGACATTCAAACCTAACCCGGCCCCTCCGATATTTCCAATATTAAAAGCTATTCCTCCTAGTACAATCAATCCTGCAAGAATATACCCAAGTCCAGGAAGCAATGCATTCGCAACATCTTGCGCTCGCTTTTCCGATACAATTAAAATACGCCAAATATTCGTCTGCGCTCCAATATCTAATAAAATTGAAATCAAAATGACAAAACCAAAGCTTGCGGCCAGTTGCTGTGTAAATACCGTGGTCTGTGTGAGAAAACCAGGTCCAATAGCGGATGTTGCCATCAGGAATGCGGCACCCAACAGGACACTTCTAGTTTTTTTCTGTTCTTGCTGTGCTAAAGTTACCCCTTTATCCTTCATACTCTCATCTCCCACTTAAAAATGTCGAACAGCTATGGATAGTTGTTCGAACCGATTATAAATCGCTTTAGCGAACTCTATTGCATGCTCTCCGTCTCCATGAATACAAATGCTATCTGCTTGAATTGGGATTCGCTCACCTAGACGAGTTTCTACTACACCGTCCACCACCATGCGCTCCACGTGTTCAACTGCTTCCTGTGTATCCGTGATCAAGGCATCCGCATGCGAGCGTGAAGTCAAGCTTCCGTCAATTTCATACCGGCGATCTGCAAACACCTCTTGCGCATAGTTCATACCCTGTGCTTTGGCAGCTTTTATCCATGCACTCCCCGCTAGCCCTACAATTACAAGCTGGTGATTGCAACTTTTCACTGCACGCACAATAGCACTCGCTAAGGCCTCGTCTCTTACTGCCATATTGTAAAGGGCACCGTGGGCTTTTACATGATGTAAAGCAGTGCCGCAACTCTTTGCGACAGCTTGCATAGCCCCTAATTGATAAACCGTATAGTCAAATGCTTCTTCTGGAGTGATTGCCAGTTCACGTCGACCAAACCCTTGCAAATCCGGAAGCCCTGGATGCGCTCCAATACTTACCTCGTTTTTAAGAGCCAGTTCTACGGTCTTACGCATCACATGGGCGTCTCCTGCATGAAATCCACAGGCAATATTTGCTGAAGAAATATACGGCATAATGGCTGCATCATTCCCTATTTCGTAAGATCCAAAAGCTTCTCCCATATCACAATTCAAATCAATAGAGCGCATGTATAACATCCTCCTTCGCACCTAACTTGCGTGAAATTTCAACGCCTGCTTGTTGTAAGGCTTTTGCTAGTGTAGCTATATGATTTTCATCGGTAAAACGTATTTGTGGTCCCACAAAGCTCATTCCGCCCACGACATTCCCTGTATAATCAATGAGTGGTATAGCAACAGCAGAAGAATGACTTTCCAGTTCAGAATGACTCAGTGCCCATCCACTTTTTTTCGTTTCTACCACTTTCTCGAATAACACTTCCTTGGAAATGGGTGTTTGTTCGGCATATTGCACGAATGTGAATGCATCTGCTAGTTTTTGTTGCTCTTGTTCTGGTAAATAACTAAACAGCACTCTTGGACACGCGCCTGCATAGAGAGGAGCTCGTCTACCTATTTGTGTATACACGCGAATTCGTTCAGTCGTATCCGCTTTTTCAATATATACTGCTTCCATACCGTCACGTACAATCAGATTGACCGCTTCTCCAAACTCATCACGTAGTTGTTGCATATAGGGATACGCAATTCGTCGAAGATCGATTCGCTCAGCTACAAGAGAACCAAACTTTAAGAAAAGTAGACCTAAACGATATTTATGATCTTCGCTTTTTTCTAAAAAGCCCATCTCGACAAGTGTTTCTGCCATCCTGTGAGCAGACGTTTTCGGTAATCCAGTATAGGTCATAATATCTGCTAAAGAAGCTGCCTCTTTGTCATAAAACACATGTAAAATCTCCATTGATTTGACGACTGTCTTATTCAGCATCTTGTTTCCTCCTCAGTGCAATACTTGCGTCCACTTCTTTCATCCATTGATGAACTGCTTTAGAGAGCATACGTGCCTGTTCTATATCTACCCATTCAAACTGAATCGTCTCTCCTGGCTTTTTCTGTGCAAGTATACACAAGTCTGCTTCTATCACTTGACCAATACGTGGATACCCTCCAGTTGTTTGCCTGTCTGCCATTAGAATAATCGGTTGACCGTCCGATGGTAATTGAATGGTGCCAAACGTAACAGGCTCTGAAATCATCTCTAGAGAGTTTTCTTTTTTAATCCCTTCTCCTTGAAGTCGATAACCCATGCGGTCTGACTGGGGAGATACTTTATAAGGAAAATTCGTAAACTGCTTTAACTGTTCAGATGTAAACTGATTACTTTCAGGTCCTTTTATGACACGCACATGTCCTCTTTTCCACCAACGATCAGACGACACATGCCAGTCCTCTGAATTATGTTGTGCAAGAGACTGTTCAGAGTAAGCAATTTCATCCCCCTTGCAAAGTGCTCGGCCTTTGAAGCCACCTATGCCTGCACGTAGAAATGTACTTTTACTCTTTAAAACAGATGGAATATCCCACCCACCAGTAACAGCAAGATACGTACGACAACCCGATTTCATTTTTGAGAAATGTAGTTCACTACCACTTGGAATGAAAACAGGACGTCCTGTATGAATAGGCTCACCATTTATTAAAGGTGTCATATCTGCTCCAGCAATTGCGATTGTAGTAGAACGATGAAACTTAAATTTCGCTCCTGAAAACGTAATTTCAAAAGTCGCTTCTTGTGGTTCATTTCCGACCAGCAGATTGGCCAGTATATGGGATTGACGATCCATGACCCCCGTCACACTCACTCCGTACCGCTGATATCCTCGTCTACCACAATCTTGAACGGTAGTAAAAGGACCTGGTTGGATCACTTCAAGCATCTTCATCCCTCCCCACTGCAACAAATTGTATCAAGTCCCCCGGTTGAAGTAGACTTGGAGGATTTTCATTTGGTAAAAATAATTGCACTGCTGTCCGACCAATAATTTGCCATCCACCAGGAGTTGCAATGGAGTAGACCCCCGTTTGAGACCCTGCGATCCCCACGCTACCAGCTACTATTTTTCCACTAGGTGTTTGCTTCCTTGGTGCATGAATCACCTCAGGAAGTCCTGCTAAGTAGGGAAATCCAGGAGCGAATCCAATCATTTCAACTGGATATAATACGGATGTATGTTTAGCAATGACTTGCTCTTCACTTAACCCCGTGTGTTTAGCAACAAACGCTAAGTCTGGCCCCTCTTGTCCCCCATACACTACGGGAATTTTAATGATTCTAGGTTCCAGGTCTTCTTTATAGGTTTCACTTTGCGCAAGAGTTCTCCACTCGGTCTCGAGCTTCGATAATTCTTCACTTGTTAAATGGGGACTTACATAAATTCCAATAGTCGTTGTAGTGGAAACGGTTTCACAAATTACATTTTGAAAACGACTAGTGATTAACTTTTCAATCGCTCGGATTTGGGCACTCGTTGTTTCTGCTTGATTGAAACGAAGGATCCATAATTCTTCGGATAGCCAAAATGACTTCATTGCTTCACCATCCCATTATTCGGAACATAAATTCCATTTTTCGAAACTTTTTCTTATCTTACAAGATAACTTCTATTCTTGCAATATTTCGTTCCATTATTCTGAAAATAATACGAGCAAATTAATTGGGCATGAGACATGAAGTACTTATACTGAAGAGAGAGGAGGAGTTTTTATGTCACTGACTCAAGTAGGCTTCACAGATCAACCATTTGACCATCTCTATCTTCTACCGATAGGCGCTGAACTACCCTCATCTATATCTAAATCATTTTTAAATCAATTAAATGCAACCATCAAAGAGTTACTCCATGCATTCCCCATGGAAGATCAACATCGAATCGCAAAGCTGACTCAACTTCCCGTCGGAGTCTTTCCACTAGCAGTCGTTGGGGAAACGAGCGCTTACCCGTATTTGATTCAACCAGACTATTTTTTGTGGAAGAAACAGAAACAAGGACTACAGCTCACTACACAAACACATCATTTTGATACAAAAAACTTATATAAATTATCGGAAACACAACTAAAAAGCTACCTAGAGTTACAACTCACGCGTTATGCGTTTACAGGTAAACTTATTTCTTTATCCCGAAAACAATGGAAAGCCAAAGCACAAGCAGCATACAGTCAAAACCCTTTTATTGAGCTTGCTCGTGAAAAGCGTGATGTGATTGAAGCTGTCGAGGTTCTAAACCGCTCGATGCTGTTAGGTGTTTTAAACCCACCGGAAGATGTGGCATTTTGGCGCCATCGGGTGGAAATCGTGTTACGACCTTACCGTGCACTACCAGAGAAAGCACGATACGCAGCATGTAAACATCCGATTAAACTTGAAATCTCAAAGTCCGCCACTAGCTTTACTGTGACTTGTGAAGAGTGTAACCTACAGTATGGCTACTACCCACTTTCAGATCAAGTTGTGCTCCCTGAAGAACCATCTATAGAACAAGCTAAAAAGCGTATCGCTACAATCGAGCGACAATTCAATGATTTAGCAGAGGGTACTCCTAAAGTAATAAGAGCTTTACAAAAACTTCAACAAGTTCAGTTATGGACGAAGAATGTCGCTACCCAAGATATCCTTGGTCCTGGGAATCAACTTGTAGCATCGATACGTGAGGCAGTTTTTCCACATGACCTCATCGAGCCAACTTTGCTTTCTTTACAACACGTTAAATTAGCAACGATTGATAGCTTACGCTTTGTTCAACCTTACCTTGCTTTTACAAAAGAAGAGTTCCTAAATGTTCTGCAAGATGAACTCGAGCAAGCAAACCATACCACTACTGAGATTTCAAAATCTGAAGTCGTTTATTTCTCTACGAAGGGATATGAGCTGATGGAAGAAGAAGTCGATGTCATTGAGGATTACTTAGCACGCGATGAAAATATGACATTCCATTTATTGATCCAAGTATTAAAAGGTGAAGCGACTAGCAAAGTTCGTAGTTTAAACCTACACACTTCACCGATTTTTGGGCTCCTGCGACCGTGGCCTAAAAAATTGATTCCCCAGGCTATCAAGAGCTTTTGGTAACAACAAAAGACCTGTCCCATTTTTCGGAACAGGTCTTTATTGATTACTCTGCGTGTGCGTTCAAGAATTCTTTCACTTTGTCTGCATCCGCTTCAAATGTTAGACCAGTGTCTACTAAAGGTGAAACTGTAGATACAGCTGGTTTTTTGTTCCCTTGGTAGTACGTGATGAAATCTTGTTGATTGATTGAGTACAGAACCGCTTTACGTAGATCTGCTGATTCTGACACTTCACGACCTGACATGTTGAACTGTAAGTAGCTCACGCCGTTGCTGTCAGCTTGTTTCAATGTCAAGTTATCATCTGAAGACACTACGTCATACTTCGTATCTGGAACTGTTTGAAGAACGTGAATTTCTCCGTTACGAAGTGCCGATAATGCACTGTCGTTATCATCGATGAAACGAACATTTACTGAATCAATTAGTGGAGCATAGTCAGAATCTGCACGATATGCTGGATTTTTTACAAATTGTGCTTCGTAGTCATTTTTTTGAACTAAGATATAAGGACCGCTCGCAAACAATTGGTTGTCATATGAACCGCCTTCTGTGATTGTAGACTGGTCTCCGTATGCGATATCACTGTTCGGATCAAAGCTTGCCACATCAAATGTGTTGATTGCAGATACTTGTTGCTCAGATACGATACCACCTGATTGGTGTGCAAGGTAGTTTAATACTTGTGGGAAAGGTTGAGTCGTTGTTACTTTTACAACTTGATAGTTTCCAGCAGCGTTGTCAACTTCGTCTTCAGAAGCAACTAGTGCTGTGATATCAGTCGGTAACTCTTGAGATAATGCTTCTAAAATACTGTCGCCATCCGGAGTAGATGCTCCTTCAAGTTCCGCAAGGTCTGTTACAACTTCTACAGTCTCCATGTTTTCATGCAAGCTGTATGTGCGGTGATCCGGAACAGATTCAGGATCTTTTGCACGGTTAAGGGAGAATACAACGTCCTCAGCAGACACTAAATCACCTGTGTCGACCGCTTGCCCGTCTTCTACTGAAGCAAAGTTAATATCGTCACGTAGGATGAAGTAGTAGTTTGAATTATCATCTGTCATAGCATAGTTATACGACAAGGAATCTTCTGAAACCACTTCGTCTTCATCTGTTAAGTTCACTAAACGAACGTACATATTTGTGTTCAATGTATTGATAGAACCGTCATTTGCTTTAATTGGATCAAGTGATGTCAATGAACCGATTGCTTGGTGCAAAACCAATGTCTCAGATGCATTGAGTGATTCGTCGTTGAACGAAATCTTTTCCCATGCCTGTGCACGTGATTTGGATAAACGCACTGTATCAGGATTTACTGCCGCAGAGTAGATCCCTTGTGCTTTATTTGAAATGTAAAGAGGTGCAATATACGCTTGGTCAAATACAAGTAATTCTTCAACTGCTTTATATGCCTCTACTGCTTCGTCGCCTGTTACAGCACTTGCAGCATCAATCAATTCATCTAGTTGCTCATCCGCAATGACACTAGATGCACCGTCTGACTTAAATAACCCACGTACTGCATAATCTGGGTTCCCTGTTACTGTCGTCCAAGATGAGATGGCCACATCATAATTCCCGGCATCTTTTTGAGAAGAGAATGAACCGTAGTCTGGCTGAATGTTCAATGTCACTTCAAAACCATTTTTTAATAGTTGGTCACGAACGATATTCATATCTTGCTCATTCGATGCCATCCCTAGCACTTCAATTACCGGTTTTTCAGCTGAAGCCGTTTCCGACACTCCACCTGACTCACTTCCCGATTTTGTTTCTACACAGCCTGCTAATACGAGCGTTGCTGCTGCAGCAACCGCAAAAAATTTCTTCATGTTGTTAATTCCTCCTCTAGGTTAATTTGTTTTTGGATCAAGCGCATCGCGCAGGCCATCTCCAAAAAAGTTAAATGATAAAACAAGAAGCATAATACAGATTCCTGGGAAAATGGCGACATACGAATGAGTCTCTAGGTATGTGCTCCCCACCTTCAAAATATTTCCCCATTCTGGGATATGAGGTTCAATCCCAAGTCCTAAGAAACTAAGACTGCTCGTTGCAATAACAGCACCACCAATAGTAAGCGTCGCTTTAACAATCATTGGAGCTAACGAGTTTGGAACAATTTGCTTAAAGATAATGGACGCATCCGATGCCCCCAGTGCGCGAGCTGCTTCTACAAACTCAAAATTCGATAGTTGCATGACGGTCGCACGCATCGTTCGTGCGTAAGTAGGAATCGCTCCTACACTCAACGCAATAATCAAATTGACTGTATTCGCACCAAATGCTGCAATGATGGCAATCGCCAAGAGGATTCCTGGAATTGCATATAAAATATCGAGCAAACGCATGATAATGGAATCTGTTTTTCTGCCAAAGTAACCAGAAATTGCCCCAAGTGCTCCTCCAATAAGTGCCGGAATAACAGTCGATGCAAATCCGACAATTAATGAAATCTGAGCGCCGAATACAATACGAGAGAACAGGTCACGTCCGAAGTCATCTGTACCCAGTGGATAAAGTAAGGACGGGCTCTGTAAAATTGCACTGTAGTTATTCTGAGTTGCGAAATCATAATCAAACAGCCATTCACTCACGACAGATAGCGAAAAGATAAAGGTAATAAAGAACATCCCAAAGATTGCCATGGTGTTCCGCGTAATCTTTACCCACATGGAATTCCATTTCTCAATGGACGATGGGTTGTTAGAAATGATTTTTTTAAGCAATGAATACCCTAGCAAGAATGCAAAGAAGTTCCCCGTTAGAACAGTTGCTATGAGCAAGATACTTGGAATGAGCATCCATTTAGGAGCTGCATCTGCCGTTACAAATTTTGCAGTCAGTATGATTAACACGAAGTAAATGATAGCTGCTGTCAGCAACACACCCATCGCAAGGAGGAACGTATCGACGACGTATGGCTTGAACAAGTTAAATGCAGAGACGCCTACTACAAACAATTGTGTAAGAAGTGCATAAACTGCAAATGTATACTCAGGTGTTTGATTTCGACTCGCAAAGGAGAATGCAAAACCTGCAGCAAAGATATTTCCGACTACCACTGTAAGTACCAGTGGATATGCTAGAAGGCGTGTTGCTTTTGCAACTTCCCCTTTTGTTACTACGTCTTTTTTTATCTTCCGTGCAACAAATACGACATAGATAGTCGTGAGAGCATAAACAATCAGGAAACTAACGACAGGTAGACGAAATTGAGCTTCCGAGAAGTCGTAGCTGTATGCTAAAAACAAAAGTGTAAAAAGTAAGGTGAAAACCCATGTAAAATTGGCGTTGCGATAGTCTTGCGAGAGTTTCAGACGCAGGGCGTCATTTGTGATTTGTTTCAATGTCGCCCCTCCTATCCTTTCTTCTTCATTGTCGAGCGAATACGTGGATCATAAAATGCGTACAAAATATCAATAATCAAATTCACAAGAGAGATAGCAATTGCGATATACACAACGCCACCAAGCAGTGCTGGAATGTCTGGAATGAACTGTTTATCTACGATGTAACTTCCGATACCACTAATATTGAAGACTTTTTCCGTAATGGCAGCACCGCCAAGCATTCCACCAAACAGCAAACCAATGACAGTAATAATAGGAATCATTGCATTTTTCAGTGCATGTTTAGTCACAATATGGCGTTCAGACAATCCTTTTGCTTTCGCTGTTACGATGTAATCTTCATGAATGACTTCCAACATCGATGAACGTGTCATCCGTGCAATTGATGCAGCAATCGAGGTCCCGAGAACTGCTATCGGTAAGACAAGAGACAACCAATTGGATGTACTATATGTCGCTGGGAACCACTGCAAGTGAATGGAGAACCCTAAGATGAAGAGTAAACCTTGCCAAAAGCTAGGAATAGAGAGTCCGATGAGTGCCACAATCATAAACGTGTAATCCCAATACGTATTTGGACGAAGAGCTGAAACAATCCCAGCTGGAATCGCAATACTAATCGCCATCAGCAAGGAGAAAAATGCAATCGTCAACGTGATAGGAAACTTGGATACGATGCTTGCTGTGATATCTTCTCTTCCAGCAAATGAAGTGCCTAGATCAAATGTAAATAAGCTGTGAAGGGCATTCCAAAGCTGTACAAGATACGGTTGATCTAATCCATAGATACGATTGAAGTTGGCGACTTGCTCTGGTGTTGATTCAACTCCAAGTATGTTTCGTGCGGGATCTAGAGGCGATATGTAGAGTATTGTAAATACGAATGCAGCGACTCCTAAAATAACGAACACGGTTTGAACGAGACGACCAAACACGAACCAAGCAAACGACTGACTTCTCCCTGCTAGATAGGCATACATGATCAATCCAAGTATAGAAGTTAACCAAAAGAAGAGCGGGCGTCCAATCCGATCTGCTGTAAAATCAATGTAGCTATTAGGTTTGACTCCCTTTTTCTCTAACTGGGTACCAATTAAGCGATTCTCATGGTCTACTGTAAGTCCACGAGCTGTTTGCTCAAGCACTTCTGGAGATTGACCAAGCTGAAACGCTTTGTTTTTTGCCTGTTCTTGTGCCAGATAATCCAAGAACCATTTTTCGCGTAAGTCCTCGGATAGTTTGTCTTTTTCTTTAGCAACGAGCTTTTCATAGTCGCTAGAAGGACGATGAATCAGATATAGAAAGAATGTAATGAGGTGGAGAGGCAAACCAAGAAGAATAATGAAAAGGCGCATCCCTTTATCACCTGTTGCTTTACGATAATTCGATTCCATAAATTGAGCAACGTTCACCTGACCGCACTCCTTTCTTAGCAAAAATTCAACCCCCCTTCCAATTGATAGAAGAGGAGTTTTCTATGGACTGTATATATTGTATAATTCCTAGTGGTATAGTAGAGTATGAAACATATTCGAAAAAGAGTCAACTAGTTTTTCTTACTTTATGATTGAGGTGTTTAAAATGGTCCAACCCATTGTTTCTATAAAAGATCTTCGCGTCTCTTTTTTAGCAGGAGAGCGTGAGGTAGAAGCCGTTAAAGGTATAAATTTTGAGGTATTTCCTGGAGAGACCGTTGCAATTGTAGGGGAATCGGGAAGTGGCAAAAGTGTGACAGCCCGCTCTATTATGCGACTTCTTCCTTCTCCTCCTTCATTTGTAAAAAGTGGATCAATCGAGTGGAAAGGTGAAGAGTTACTGAGTGCTACTGAAAAAAGACTGGAGCAATTGCGGGGACGTGAAGTCTCAATGATTTTCCAAGACCCTATGAGTTCTCTGAACCCCACTACTCGTATCGGAGAGCAAATTGCTGAGAGCTTGACGAAGCATAAAGGTCTGTCGAAACGGGACGCGCTTGAACAAGCGATTTCTTTAATGGAACAAGTCGGTATCACAAAAGCTCGTCAACGTGCAGCGCAGTATCCGCACGAATTTTCTGGAGGCATGCGTCAACGAGCGATGATTGCTATGGCGCTAGCCTGTGAACCCGAACTGTTACTGGCTGATGAACCGACAACTGCTCTTGATGTGACGATTCAAGCGCAGATTTTAGCTCTAATGAAAAAGATGCAAGAGCGTTTAGGAACAGCGATTATTCTCATTACCCATGACCTAGGTGTTGTGGCAGGAATGTGTGACCGCGTGATCGTCATGCAAAAAGGTGAAATTGTTGAGACCGGAAGCACTGAAGAGATTTTTTATTCACCAAAACATCCATACACAAAAAAATTGCTCGATGCCCTTCCAAAACTTCATGAACCGAAAAAACCAAAACTTCAGAGTTTAGTTGAAACAGACCGTGACCCTTCACAGCCCCTAGTAGAGGTTCGTTCATTAGTGAAAGAGTTTGATTTAGGCCGCGGGGAGCGTATGCGAGCAGTCAACAACATTAGCTTTTCCATTTACCCTGGTGAAACTCTAGGGCTCGTTGGAGAGTCGGGTTCTGGTAAATCAACAACAGGTCGCACACTCTTACAACTACACCAAGCGACTTCTGGTGATGTACTTTTTGATGGTATCCCACTAAACCGCTTGACGAAAAAACAATTAAAGCAGATGCGCAGACGTGTTCAAATTATTTTCCAAGACCCGTATGCCTCATTAAACCCACGTCAAAAAGTTGTAGATATTATTGGTACGGCCTTGGATTTACATGGTTTAGCGGGTTCTCGAGAACAACGTCAGGCACGTGTAGAGGAACTGTTGGAACTTGTTGGTCTTGAGAAAGCTCATGCGATGCGCTATCCACACGAATTCTCTGGCGGTCAACGTCAACGTATCGGTATTGCGCGTGCCCTCGCAGTAGAGCCAGACTTTATTGTCTGCGATGAACCACTGTCCGCTTTAGATGTGTCGATTCAAAAGCAGATAGTAGAGCTACTTCAAGAGCTGCAACAAAAACTAGGTCTCACATTCTTGTTTATTGCCCACGATTTATCGATGGTGAAACATTTAAGTGACCGTGTAGCTGTCATGTACAAAGGAAAGATTGTAGAACTGGCTGAGAGTGAAGAACTTTATACAAGTCCACAGCACCCGTATACAAAAGCACTTCTTGCAGCAATCCCTCTCCCGGATCCACATGTGGAGGTAGAGCGACGAGCTGCACGTGCCGCTTCTGCTGAACAAGATGCGACCACTCACTACGATGTGGAAGATGCCCTTTTAACAGAAGTAAGCCCGAACCACTGGGTAGCTCTACAACAGGAGCTGACACACCATTAAACAAAAAAGAACCAAGATTTATGAACTTGGTTCTTTCGGTAAAGAAATGCGATAGAGGTATAAACCAATGGCTGCTAGCACAAGTGCAGGGAAATAAAGCGGTATGTGATAGATTGGGTCTATATCTTGCAAATACGGCCATCTTTGTACGCCTATAAACAATGCTATACTGAATACTAAATAAATAGTTCCAAATACACGATTTTTCATACTGAACTCCTTACTATACGTATTTATTTGAATGGAGGCTACATGCATGCCCGCTCATAAAACACTGACAGTACGTTCTCTTGTAACCAAACACAAAGGAATCTTCCAAGAGTATGCCACAGTTGTACCTGAAAAAGCACGGCTTTTTTTAGAAAAATTACACGATACCGACTATCAATCCCATGTAGAGCTTGCTCTTTTCGAACCACAATCTACCGTCGATCAAGTAGAAGGCACATTTTTCGTAGGCATCCTTGTTTCTGAACAACCGATACACCCGCCAGCAGGTATGGAGTATATGGAAATCACCCGTGATTATGCTTTTGCTAAAGGGACGATTGATGAAATCGGTGAGTTGCATGTGACACTCTCTAACTGGATGCTTGAAAATGAACTACAATTTGATTTGACTGGCTACATTATCGAAATGTACTTCCCTACTGATAAAGGCGAGGAAGTAGAAATCTACTTACCGATCAAGACGAAATAACCCCTTCTAAGAAGGGGCTATTTTTATACAACAGGTCTCCACCAAGTTTTTGTTTCATACGCATCTAACGTTGCGACATCTAGTGTCTCTCCGATTTTGGGAATCACTACATGAGCACCTCGTTGTTTACCGAGCTCCATCATTTGTTCAGGTGGGTCATCCCACTTGTGGAATGCCAATGTAAAAGCTGCCCAATGAACCGGTAACACATGTTTCCCTTTTACATCCAAAAATGCCTGCATACTCTCATCAGGATGCATGTGGACACCCGGCCAGCGCTCATCGTATTGTCCGCTTTCCATAATGACAAGATCAAACGGCCCATATCTGCGACCGATTTCTTCAAAATGTTTACCGTATCCACTGTCGCCACTATAGAAAATCTTTGTATCTTCCCACTCAAAGACCCAAGAGCACCATAACGTTTCTCCGTAGTCGATACCTAAACGACCGGAAAAATGACGAGATGGGGCAGCTGTATAGCGGATACCCTCTTCTTGTAAAGATTCCCACCAATCTAGTTCAAAAATGCGGTGTTTCGGCACTCCCCATCCTTCTAAACGATCACCAAGGCCTAGTGGTACAAAAAACTTTCGCACGCGGTCCTTAATGTGCTGCAGCGTATCATAATCTAAATGATCATAATGGTCATGCGAATAAACGACGTAATCTATATCTTCTAAACAATCGATATCGAATTGTTCTACTACCGGATAGCGCATATCTTTTACTTTGAATGGAAGAGGTACTTTCCCTAGCATCGGGTCGACTAGGATAGTTTTATCTTTCCATTCGATTAAAAAGCATGAATGACCTAGCCACGTGACGTGCGGTGTTTGGACATTATCGTGACACGCAAACTTCACCGTTGGTAGTGGATTAGCAGGATGTAGATCGGCTTTTCCTACAAAGTAATCTTTTGCTAGACTTTGAAGCGTTTCAAATCCCCCAGGCGATACAATCGGCGGGGTATTGCGGAACTTGCCGTCTTTGTAATGTGGTAATTGTTCAAATTGCTTCTTCTGTTTCCGTGAAACACGTTTGCCAAACGTCGGGTTTGCGACAATATAAGCGGCCACCGCTGCGACTGCTGCACCTGCAATCCATCTTTTCTTAATTTGCATACCGTCCACCTCTTTCTATAGTGTGAATTCCCGTAAATAGTATAAAGATAAACTATGCGGTGATAATTTCCCATCCCTGCTCTTTTGCATAGGCTTTTAAATCTGCATCCGGTTGCACAGCTACTGGATATCCAACAAGCCCAAGTACATCAATATCATAAATACTATCGCCGTATGCGTAGCTCTCTTCCCAGTCGACGTCGACTTCTTTCAAATTTTCTTCAATGCGCACAATTTTTTGACGCTCATGGACATGCGACAACTCTGTCACTTTCGTTAGCATACCGTTCGCTAGAGGTACTTCTGTCCCGAGTTTCGCATCAATCGGCAAGTCACGGAGCACTTCATCCAGCATAATATCAAATGCACCTGAAATGACGAGCACGCGATGTCCTTGTTCATGGTGCCAATTCAAGCGGTCAATTACTTCTTGATTAAAGTCCCCTGACATTTCCTCGGCCATTTCTCGAAAATAGCTTCGTAATTCTGCTTCTGAAGCTCCTTCAAACGTTTTCAAATAAATTTCCATCGCTTTTTTGCGCATCGTTTTTTCCGGAGTCATTTTCATTTTATATAATAAATAAATGGGCATGAGCCGGCGCATAAACTTCTTGTACCGCTTGCCATACACGTCATGATTTTGAAGAAACCGCATCAGTAATGAGTAAGTTTCATATTTGTAAATCGTACGGTCAAAGTCAAACAAAGCCACTTTCATAAATCGTTCCTCCAAGTCCATTGCTGTTTCTTTTAGTGTACAGGAATTTACTGAGAAATGAAAAAACGAAACCGACAAAATCGGTTTCGCACTGGATCAATAGACGATATGAATTTCGTTTCCTGCAGCGTCTGCTGTGATTAAGATATTCTCATTCCAGTCAACACGCGCACCAAAGGCTTGTAAACGTTCTGCAAGTTGCTGTTGTTTGTCAGCATCTTGCACATCGAGTGTATAGTGAACAAGGCCTGCTGAATGCTTCGCCGGTTGCGGAGCACCAACACCGTTCCAGACATTCAAACCGATATGGTGGTGGTAACGATTGTCTGAGATGAAGAGCGCTTGGTGACCATATCGTGTAACCACTTCAAAATCGAGACCTTGTGTGTAAAATGCTTCTGCGCGCCCAATGTCATCTACATGCAAATGAATATGCCCCATGACAGTATCTGATGGCAGACCTGTCCATTCTTCTACAGTTTCTTTTGTTAATAGGTCTTCAAAGTTTAATGGGTCTACCGTCATTTCAACAGAGTCACCCTGCCAAGTCCACTCTTCTGGAAGGCGATCACGGTAGATTTCAATCCCATTTCCGTCTGGGTCGGCAAAGTATAATGCTTCGCTGACTAAGTGATCAGAAGAACCCAGCTGTACTCCTTGATTCACTAGATGGGGTACGATGCTAGCTAAAGATTGGCGTGTCGGAAGTAGGATAGCAAAGTGATATAAACCTGTTGTGCGTGGCTGTTTAGGAGTGACACGTTCTGGCTGAACAAGTGTCAAGAGCACGTCTCTTCCATTCGCTGTTAAGGTTGCGTCTGACTCGGTTTGACTTGCGATTTGGAAACCGATGACCTGAGTATAAAAATCTAGGGAACGTTTTAAATCTGTAACATTGATTGCGACACTAGCTACAAAAGTGGTAGGTTTTTGATGAAAGTTCATGTAAATTCTCCTTAGTTACTATTTGTAACTTAGTTTATAATAGTAATTTAATAATGTCAATACTTCTTGTACTAATCAAAAAAACCACTCCAGTAAGAAGTGGTTAAAAATTGTCACGCGTGGACTTCGGTCGATCTAATTTCATTGAAATTTCTTCTAGTACACGTACTTTTGCGCGCTGCGTTTGAATGAGTTGCACCATGAACCAAATTACAAAACCAACGATGGCTAGTACAAATACTAAATAAAAAAGCCCAAACAGACCAAATCCTACCGTCGTTATTCCTTGCATCACTACCGCCTCCTTGAACAGATTTACGTTTCATAAACAAAATGGTTTCAAAAAAACCGACTCCCTAAAAAGGAAGTCGGTCAGTTTCACTCTTCTGTATCTACGAATGATTTATTTTTTTGGAATTTGCGTAATACTTCATAAACAACTGGAACAACAATTAGCGTTAATAGGGTAGACGAGAACAACCCGCCAATTACAGTAATGGCTAAGTCTTGCGATACAAGACCGCCTCCACCGCTCGACAACGCCATTGGAACCATTGCTCCGATTGTCGCAATCGCCGTCATCAAGATTGGACGAAGACGAGTAGCTCCTGCTTCTAATAAAGCATCACGTACAGAGAGTCCTTCGCGTTCCATCTGGATAACACGGTCAACTAGTACAATCGCATTCGTGACAACAATACCGATTAGCATTAGAAGACCCATCATAACAGAAACAGAGATGGTTTGCCCTGCAATAAAGAGCCCGGTAAAGGATCCGATTACTGCAAACGGAAGGGAGAACAGAATCGCAAATGGTGCGAGTCCACCACCGAACGTCACGACTAGAATAAAGTAGACAATCGCAATCGCTGCTGCCATCGCAATTCCAAGCTGCGTAAACGTTTCGTTGATGTCAGCAGTGACACCACCTGTCTCGACTTTCACACCCATCGGCAAGTCAAGCGCGTCAATGGCTTCTTGCGCATCAGCACTTGGGCCCGATACGTCATTACCAGCAATCGTACCTGATACGGAAGCGTAATATTCCCCTTCCGAACGACTCAACGTATTTTGTGTCGTCCCTTCTTCTACTTCTACCAGTTCTCCGATTGTCATTGTCGTACCCATAGCAGTCGGAATCGGTGTTTCAAGTAATTCTTCAAATGTCTCAGCAATTGCTGCTTCTTCACGCTGTACAACAACATCCAAATCGCCATCATCTGTACGTATGGTTGTAATGACTTCATCCTGACCAGTCGATGATAAGGCCATTAGAATTTGCCCTGATGTTAATCCGTATTGTAAAACATTCTGCTGCTCAATACGTAAAACATTTTCCACATATGGATTTTCAGCATCTGAAGTGACTTCTTCTAACCCATCTACTTCCGTCATGGCTTGTTCAACTTCTTCTACAGACGTTAGTAAATCATCTAAATCTTCACTATACAACGTATACGCGACTTCATTCGATGACATCATACCGCCACCCATAAAGTCTTGTTCGCTCCATTCGCCCGACTGATCGAGTTCCGATAAGTACGTCGTAATGTCATTTCGATACTCTTCAAACTCTTCTACTGAGATTGCATCGTCAAAGATTAAGTAAAGAAGCGCTCCGTCACTTCCTCCCGCCATCATGGCCGCCATATCAGCAGAAGAGGCATCCGTAATAGAGAGTTGAACGACATCAATTTCATCACGTGTAAGCAACTCTTGTTCAACTTCTTCAATGTTCGCAACCGTCTCATCCTGCAATTCTCCCGCAGCTGGTGAGTACGTCACATACATCATTTTCTCCGTTTGAGAGCCTAAGAACGAGAAGCCGATCAACGGTGTCAGAGCAAGTGATCCAACAAGAAGTGCAACTGCAATGATGGAAGTGATCCATTTATGATTCAATGCTTTTTCAAGTATACCTTTAAACCACAATGCTAATTTCCCGACTTCTTGATGGGAAGAAGCAGTCTTCTCTCCGTATAACTTTTTACGGAATAAACTGTGCGACATCGCTGGAACAATAGAAATCGCTACAGCAAGAGATGCAAGAAGTGCAAAGGACATGGTTAGTGCAAACGGTAAGAACAACTCACCTACCATACCTCCGACAAACACGAGTGGTGCAAATACCGCAATCGTAACAAGTGTGGAAGACAAGATCGGCTTGAACATCTCAATTGTTGCGGATTGAATGAGCTTTCTACCCGACAACTTCTCTTCTTTCAAATGCATGCGTCGGTAAATATTTTCTACAACGACTATGGAGTCATCGATGACTCGACCGATTGAAACCGTAATCGCTCCGAGTGTCATAATATTCAACGTGATATCTAACCAGTTTAATAAGAGTAATGCTACAAAAATTGAAACTGGAATGGAGACAATCGCAATCAATGTGGAGCGGAAGTCGCGTAAGAAGATTAAAATAATCGCAACAGCAATCAATCCACCGATTAATGCTTTTTCAATCATGGCAAATACAGATTCTTCAATCGGCTCTCCCTGATCCAGTGTAATATCAATGACAAGACCATCTACTTCACTTTCAAATTCGGTCATCAATTCTTTCACAGCATTGACGACTGTGACCGTATTGGCTTCTTGCCCTTTCACCACTTGAATGGCAATCGCATCTTCTCCATTTGTGCGAGCAATCGACTCGACTTGACCGACAAGTTCGATCGTCGCTAGTTCAGAAAGCTCTACAAAAGGTGCTGGGTTCGTTTCTGAAGGCGTAACCGGAATGAGTAGTTCTTGCAGCTCTGCAAGAGTTGTGAGGGCACCGTCAATATAGACAGCCTCTTCCCCTTCTTCAAACTCATACAAACCTAAAGAAACCGCTAAGTTACTCGCGTCTAACATTTGTTTGACGTCGTCTTCTGTCACTCCATATTGTTCAAGTGCTGCTTGATCATACGTCAAATGAATCTCTTCTATATGTTGTCCATTGACTGTAGCAGACGCCACACCATCGATTTTTTCAATCTCTGGCAAAATAGAGTTTTCAACGCGCTCTGTTAATTCAACAATCGATTCCGATTCACTACTCACAGAAAGAGCAACGACTGGGAACATGTTTAAACTAATTGATAGAATGGAAGGTGTTTCTACCTCTTCTGGTAATGTGACACCATCCAGAGCAGATTCAAGCTCTCGCTTTTTCTGGTCCATATCGACCCCGTATTCATATTCAATCTGTACTTGGGATACATTCGCAGATGAATTTGAAAATACAGCTTTGACATCTTCTAAACTTTCAACAGCTTGCTCTAATGGAATGGAGACTTCATCCATTACTTGTTCTGCAGTAGCGCCTGGATAGACTCCTGCTACTATCAAGTAAGGAATTGAAATATCCGGAATCGACTCCATTTTCATTTGTGTAGTTGAATAGATTCCTGCAAAGGTTACAATTAGGGTAAGTAACCACACCGCAAATTTATTTTTTAAGACGAAACGTACGAAACCTTGCACAACGAACTCCCTTTCTTTTTGACGAATTTCAATCACTACTTTATACTAATGACCGATTGGTCAACAGTCAATCTATCGCATTCGAAATGAGGCATAAAATGTGTCAAAAAAACAACAGATTCTCGAAACCTCGATTCAGCTATTTGCCAAACAAGGTATCGAAGCAACCTCAATCCAACACATCACTCGTTCTACTGGAATTTCAAAAGGCGCGTTTTATCTAGCCTTTTCTTCAAAAGAAGAGCTTATAAAAGAGATTATCGATACATTCATGCAGCAATTTGTTGCCGATATTGACCAAGTAGTCACATCACTACTTCCAGCATCAGAAAAACTTCATAATTACTTCGCAGCGCACCTGGATTTACTTGTGAAACATGCAGATTTTGCGAAAATGTATGCGCAAGAGCAAATGCATTCGATCAATGAAGACATCTTATCGGATTTAATTGTGTACGATACACTCATCGACCGATCCTTGCTCTCTCTGTTTCATGAACTATATCCAACGCACACAACTGACCAGTCTGCGGACTTATTAGTAGCGGTCAAAGGACTTGTGCGTATTTATTCACAACTAATTTTGTTTCATCCCTATCCTCATGACACGAAACAGATTCTAGCTAGTTTAGTGGAAAAGACGGACATTTTAGCGAAACACTCTACAACGTGTTATATCACGGAAGAGATGATGCGTATTCCGGTTCAAACCGATAAACTAGCAACTACACCTGCTCATCTCAAAGCTGTAGTGAGCGAACTTCTTTCTGATGAGCACCCAGCACTCATCCAAGAATCCTTTGCAATTTTAGTAGATGAACTTGGCCAAGAATCTCCACGCCAAGCGCTACTTCAGGGTCTTGCTGCAAACTTCATGACCTACACGCCGACCAAATGGCTTGCTTACTTGGTGAAGCACTATACACACAAAAAAGACGCCTAATCGGCGTCTTTTTTACGTAAGAAGCTGCGCATTTTTTACGAGTTCTTGGTAATAGGTATTGGTTTCTACAAGGTGATGATGCGTACCGACACCTTGTATCTGCTTGTCTCGCAAAATGACAAGTTGATCTGCGTGCTGTACAGTCGACAAGCGGTGCGCGATGACCAGCGTCGTTCGTCCACGCATGACAGTTTGAAGCGCCTCTTGTACAAGTCGTTCCGATTCCGTATCAAGACTTGAAGTTGCTTCGTCTAGTAGTAATATACGCGGGTTGCGCAGTACGGCTCGAGCAATTGCAATTCTTTGACGTTGTCCACCTGAAAGTTTGATCCCGCCTTCACCTACTGGCGTCTCAAGTCCTTGCTCAAGTTTCATTATAAACTCCCACGCATTGGCTTGGCGTAGAGCTTGTTCTATAGCTGTATCCGTAGGCACTTGTTCCACACCATATAGGATATTGTCTCGAATCGTTCCGTTCATTAAAGGACTTTCTTGAGAGACGTACCCAAAGAGACCCCGCCACTCTGCCAGTTTAATCTCTCGAATATCTGTGTCCCCGTAGTAAATACCTCCATGTTTCGGTTCATAAAAACGCTGGAGCATCGAAAACATCGTCGTTTTCCCTCCACCGCTTTCGCCAACAAACGCTGTGACTTTTCCTCTTGGAATACTTAAGGAAATATCTTCGAGAATCACTTTCTCTCCGTAAGCAAACGTCACATCGTGGAGAACGACATCTTGCTCTGTAGAAGGAAGCGATTTCCCCTCCGCATTTTCCTGTGCCCGCTCTAAAATATCTTGAATGCGTTCTGTTGCACCTACCGTCTTTTGATACGCTGTGAAAAAGCTCGCCATTTGAGTGAAGGGCACAATGATTTGAATCAAGTAAAATATAATCGCGACCAAGGCCCCTGCAGATAACGCTCCAGAAGCGACTTGAGCTCCTCCATACCCAAATACAACAATTAACACGAGGGTCATAATAAGGGTCATAACGGGAGAAAGAATCGATACAAGTTTTGCCTCTTTTAAATAAAACTTATAAATCCGGTCCACTTGTTGTTCTCCGTGAATCCGCTCCCTGGCTTCAGACTGGCTGTATTTGACGAGACGGATGTTTTGAAGAACACGACCTAGCTGCGCACTAAACGTTGCGACTTCATCTTGTGTCGACTTCGCCACCTTTGACATAACACGTCCGATTGGAAACATGACAGCGAGTGTAACTGGAACTGAGACTAAAAGAATCAATGTCATTCTCCAGTCGATCCAAAGCAAAATACCGACAGCTCCGATGACCGTCAAAATGCTCGTGAAGAATGTAATCAAATGATCGGTAATAAGCGATTTGATTACACTCGTGTCTTGTAAAATACGGCTCATCAATTCTCCAGATTCTTCATTATCAAAAAAACCAACAGGAAGGCCAAGGACATGACGCCAGACACGATTGCGAATGTAAGCTACTACATATTCTCCAATCTTCCGCATCAAATAAAATGCGATTCCAGATAAGACGGCTTGAACAATTAATAATAGCGCAACGCCACCTAGTAGAAGTGGACTAATTCCTCCTTCTGTGAAACTATCGATGAAGTTCATAGTAAGTAAAGGAATGACAAGACCAAAGCCTGTTTCCACTAAACTAAAGAGAAATGCGAAGGCAATCATCCACTTCGGCCATCTCATTCCATCCACTAACGATTTCATTTTCATTGTGCATCCTCTTTCTGACCACTATATTTTATTTAGAACTGATACTTTTTGAGGGTTCAGTTCCCTGGTAAAGTAGGACTAACTCAATTTGAAGAAAGAAGGAATTTGTATGCAAAACCCTCAATCGCTGTCTCGACCGATTGCTCGTGGCAAGACGTTTGATTTAATTCTAACATCAATGCTCGTCGCATTAGTATTTGTATCCACTATGTTATTGAATATTCGTATTCCGTTCTTCGCTGCAAACGGTGGATTAGTTCACTTAGGCACTGCGATGTTGTTTATTTCTGCGATGTTGTTTGGTCCGAAAAAAGGAGCAGCAGCAGGTGCACTCGGTATGGGTCTATTTGATATTATGGGCGGCTGGTTACTGTGGGCACCTATCACAATCGTTGCACGTGGTATCCAAGGGTATGTAGTCGGGAAAGTGGCTTGGTCGAAAAACCGCAACGGCACTAGCATCGGCTGGAATATTGCGGCTGCTGTCATTTCAATACCGTTCATGCTAGTCGTTTACTACATTGGAGAAGCTATCATGTTCTCAAGCTTTGTGATTCCGTTAGCTTCTATTCCAGGGAACCTGATTCAGAATGCAGTTGGTTTATTAATTGCCATTCCAGTAGTCATTGCTTTAAAGAAATTACCATATTTTAAATAACAAAAAACACGGCCACTTCACTGAATGGCCGTGTTTTTGTTTATTACGAGATGAATAATAGGTACGTTGTTACGAAATAGACGATAACAGTAAGTACAGATGGAATTAAGTACATTGCTAGGCTCGTAGTTGGCTTACGGCGAATTCCGTAAATAACTAGTAGAGACAAGAATGTGATGCTGATTCCTGTTATGATATGACTTTCTGCTGCAGCATTTAAGATAGAACCATCTCGGTAAACGAAATCAGACATAACAAGAATTAACATGTTGAAGATGTTACTACCTAATATTGAACCGAATGCTAAGTTTACATTACGTAACCGGAGCGCTACATAGACTGAAACAACTTCCGGTAAGGAAGTCGTTCCAGCGATTAAGAAACTTCCGACGAAACTTGAACCAAGACCTGTTAAAACAGCAATCTGATCACCTAGGATGGATAGGGCTGTACCTGCACCCATGATGACAAGGGCTGAAATTGCAAAGCCAATGATGGCTTTCTTTAACGAAATATCTGAATGAGGATTCCCAGGCTTTTTCTTAGACTTCTTCTCCGTTGTAGGTTCCACTACTGGTTTCATTGAAGAAGATTTTTTGTTCATGTAAATTAAACCCGCGATATAAATTACTAGAATTCCAATCATGTCGATGCCGACTCCAAAGACTGCAGGAGTTTGGCTATAGACTAATCCTGAAAGCGCCAATGCGGTAAGAATAATTGCTAATACAGCTGAGTAAAGATGTGTGCTATCGATTTGTTCATATAATTTCTTCTTACGGAAATATAAATCAAACAAAGCTAACACACATAAATTAAATAAATTTGAGCCAAGGACATTTCCTACTGCGATGTCGGGATTTCCGATTAGCACTGCTGAAAGACTGGTAGTTACTTCGGGTAATGAAGTCGCACCTGCAAGTAAGATTGTTCCTACTAACATGCCTCCCATAGATGTTTTGGTACTTAAGACGTCTGCGAACGTTGATAGCTTCATAGCCGCGTAAAGGGTAATACCCGCCACAAGAATAAATAAGATATAGACCATTGCATTCACTCCTTCTATGTTGGAAAGTAGTCACAAAAAAAGACCTTTTTATGAAAACATCTGAACTTACTCAGTCTGCATCATAAAAAGGTCTTGTGCGCTCAAATTGAGCGGGACGATCCGGGTACATTTTACCGAAATGACGAATGCGTCGCTTGCCACTACTCCCCTATTTATAAAAACAGTATACAATCTCTACCCGCTGTTGTCTATTCTTAATCCTTTGTGAAACTTTTTTCGGGTTCTTTCCGTCTAGTTCGGAAGGGAAAGGTGGGACTACCATGAAAAAGATTGTGATTGTCATAGGGATGCTTATGGTCTCCATCGGTCTATTTGGACTTTATGAACGGCTCGCGCATCCGCCATTACCATTTTCATCATTAACTCCTCCTGAAGTGGCACAACGGATTTCCGCGTCTAATGCACCTCTGGTTTATTTAACGGAAGAAGCCAATTCGTTATGGTATGCGGTAAAAGAAAAACGGACGGATTTAGCGAATCAGCGCATCGAAGAATTTATGGCTTCGCATGGCTGGGAGTTGCGTGAACTGGACGGAAGTGGATTGTTTTTTACTAATTCAGGTGCAGAGATTGTCCTAACGACACAAAAATGGACAAAAAATTATACACTTGTGCAGGTCCCGAAAGGATAACTTTTCCTTTGGGGCTTTTCTTTTTTTGCTGCGTATGAAACCATGGAGAGACGTGCATTGTCTAACGAGTAGGAAAGGATGCGATGATGTGACAGAAGACCAAAAGAACGACAGGTTGAACGAAACTATGCAGGAGCATGGTGACATGATAAAACGCGTCATCTATTCCTACGTTCGAGATTTGCAAAAAGCTGAAGATCTCACGCAAGACACATTTCTTAAATTTTATATAGGGATGGAGCGTTTTGAAGGGCGCGCTTCTCTAAAAACGTACTTGTACCGAATTGCCGTCAATGAAAGCTTGAATTACTTAAAAAGTTGGCATGCACAAAAAGTGAAGTTCAGTGATAAACTCAAAATTTTTGGCAAGCGTGCAAGCAATGAAGAGACGTTCCTTGAGAAAGAAAAAACATCGGAATTACATATCGTGCTTGAATCAATGCCACTTCATTATAGAGAATCTTTGTGGCTCCATTATTACGCCGAGCTCTCGGTCAACGAAACAGCTGAGGTCTTGGGTTGTTCTCCAAATACTGTGAAAACTAGACTTGCAAGAGGTCGCGAACTACTACGGAATGAATTGGAGGTGGAGTGGAATGGATCTGAAACAGCTTCTAAATGAAACACTGCCGAAAGACATCTCGTTCAGTGAACGTGAGCAGCAACTTGTACGAGAGCGCGTTCGGAAAAAGAAAACGCCCGCAACTTTGAAGTTCTTACCTTTAGCCGCTTTACTTTTCATTGGAGTGATTGGGTATGCGTTGTTTACAAGTTTTACTAACTCGACAACCTCTCCGCTGACATCACATGAAGAAGTAGCCGTTCCCGATATGTACCAAAGTGCTTTGTATGACTCGGTTTATATTCCAGAAACAAATGAACTAATTCTCCCTAAAGAAGATGGAGCCTACAGCTACTCAATCGATGAGAAATTCATAGAAAAAATCGCAAGTTTTTCGTCCCCTAGTGGACAATTCAATTTTGTAGCGAATGAAAAATGGCTCGTTTGGGGAGATTTCGACAATGAAGACTACACACTGAATATACTAAACCGGAAGAGCAAAGAACTAACGGTCATCCCTTCTATCAATCCTATAGAACTAACCTTAGAGGATGATACATTGTTTTATGCCAACTTCTATACGAATGATCATAGTCATTATGTTATGGATTTAACTACACAAATCCCCAAACTACTTCATACAAATGATAAAAGGACTACAAGAGGCGCCTACCAAAATCATAGAGCTGCAATTTTAAACAGCTTTGAAGGTAGTTCTACTCTATTTGTGTATGATACATTAACCGGCAAGTTGATTCAGCAGCAATCGAATCTCCCGTACACTTCTTTATATAACATGTACGTGGTAGAAGATCGGGTGTACTTCGATTTTGCCACAGAGAATGGACGTCTTGAGCTTGGGTATATGGACATCCAATCAGGTGCTTTTCAAATGATTGAAACGCCAGAATACAGTTATTCAGCGATTCATGGGAACTATCTAGCACTCAGTGTCGTAGATCGTTGGGGGGAAGATACCGATGACGTAGAACTCTTTACAATCGAAAACTACAAAGCAGTTCCATTCAGCGACTTTCCGAAAGTAAAGGGGCGTCTTGTTACGCCGCAGTTTGCTCCAGACGGTACGCTTCAGATTGTAGAAGAAAATTATTTTGATGGTGGCCCAACCATTCATTTAATCAAACCATAAAAAACCTCGGCGCAATCGCCGTGGTTTTAGTTTGTCTCCATGACCGCAAAATAGTTTTCTTCGCGATCTGCAAAATTGAAAAACTTGCTGTCTCCCATCTGTACCTTTTCACCGAGTGTGACACCCTTGGCTTGCAGTCGCTCATAGAGGGTATCTAAATCTGATGTAAAAAATAATAAAGATGGAGTTCCAAAGTTTATATCTGGACTATTCTTCTCGACAAATGCCCGGTGGTGCAGAATTACCGTCGTTTCCGCATCAGCTGTCGGCGCAATCTGCACCCAACGCATCTCCCCGTCTTTAAAATCTTGTAAAATCACAAACCCCATGTCCTCTTGCCAAAACCGAACTGCCTCATCTTGATCGTTCACATACACCATAACTTCTCCAAGCTTCGAAATCATCCCGTCGCCTCCTTTTCTACTTCATTCTAGATACATTCACTTCATCCCTTCCTAACAAGAAAATCTTTTGAGGACCTGCTACACTAGTACGTAGAACCAATTAGACGAAACGAGGGATTTGAGTGATTGATTTACGTAGTGATACAGTGACCAAACCAGACGAACGCATGCGCCGTGCCATGTATGAAGCGGAAGTCGGCGATGATGTGTACGGGGAGGATCCGACTGTTAACCGATTAGAAGAGAGAGCAGCAGAACTACTCGGAAAAGAAGCGGCTTTATTTGTCACAAGTGGCACACAAGGAAACCAAATTGCAGGACTGGTGCATTGTAGACCTGGTCAAGAAGTCATCTTAGACTCACAAGCACACATCTTTCTCTATGAAGGTGGTGCGATGTCCGCACTTGCTGGTCTTCAACTAAAACCAATTGATGGCCTCCGTGGCGCAATGGACCCCATTCACGTAGAAGCAGCGATTCGCGGAGCAGATATTCATGAACCGGAAACAGGTTTGATTTGTCTCGAGAACACGCATAATAAAGCAGGTGGTGCGGTACTTCCCGTTGAACATATGAAGGCAATCTACGAAGTCGCACAAAAACATCGCATTCCAGTTCACTTAGACGGAGCTCGTCTATTTAACGCACAAGCTGCTACTGGAATCCCCGTTTCAGAGTTTGCCAAGTATACGGACACTGTCCAGTTCTGCTTGTCGAAAGGGCTTGGGGCTCCTGTAGGTTCCATTATTGCAGGATCTGCCGATTTTATTCGGCATGCACGCAAATGGCGGAAACGTCTAGGCGGTGGACTCCGCCAAGTCGGAGTACTGGCTGCCCCTGCACTTACTGCACTGGAAGAGAATCCTGTTCGTTTACAGGAAGATCATCGGTTAGCTAAACAGCTGGCAGAAGGAATTCAACAACTAGATACGTTTCATTTAGTAAATGCGGTCGAAACAAATATCCTTCTGGTTGAACTGACAAATTCGGCACATACAACAGAGGCATTGTTAGCACATTTAAAAGAACATGGAATTTTAGCGGGTGGTTTTGGTCCAGGCATTATTCGCTTTGTCACAAATAACGGAATTACAGAAAAAGACATCCAGCTAACACTGGATGCTTTACATCAATTTACTGAGTAGCTCACGCAGCTACTCTTTTTTAATTTCCATAAACGTCGTCATAACTATGATACCCATCCTGAATTACTGTAGAATCAATCGTATCGCGCATGACAGCAATTGGTTCAATCAATACGGATGGCACCTCTTTTTTGCCGTTGTTTACATAACTACTGGTCTCAACCTCTTCCCCTCTTGCAAGCATGACGGCTAGTTGTGCCGCCGTCTGCGATAAATGGCGGATAGGTTTATAGACGGTCATCAGCTGCTCCCCTGCTACAATCCTACGTATCCCTGCAAGATCTGCATCTTGACCTGCTATCGGCACCTTTCCGTTGAGTCCATAGATAGCCAATGCTTCTTGCACGCCTCCGCCTGTCGCATCATTCGAGGCAATCACAGCATCTACTTGTTGAGCATTGATTTCAAGAGCTTCGCGCATGTTGTCACGGGCATTTACTGGCGTCCAGTCTTCCGTCCACTGATCATAAATCACTCGTACGTCTCCCGCATCAATCGCAGGTTGTAATACACGAAAAGCACCTCGCTTTAATAAGTGCGCGTTGTTGTCTGTAGCGGCTCCACCGATAAACACATAATTCCCCTGGGGTACCTCTTGTAACATGGCCTCTGCCTGCAATTCTCCAACTCGCTCATTATCAAACGAAACATACAAATCAATATCTGCATTTTTGACGAGTCGATCATAAGAAATGACTTTGATTCCCGCCTGATGCGCTTTATGGACAATTGCCGCTGTAGCTTCTGCGTTATGGGGAACAATGACAAGAACATCGATGCCGCTTTGAATCAATGTCTCTGCTTGCGCTACTTGCAATACATCATCGCCGTTTGCAGCTTCGATTACCACTTCTGCACCTAAGGCTTCTACTGCCTCTTTAAATAAATCGCGGTCCTTGATCCAGCGGTCTTCAACAAGTGTATCCATTGAAAAACCAATTCGAATGTCTTCTATCGCTATAGGCTCAGGCCTTGGCGACGGCTGTTGCTCTACTTGTTGTTCACATGCGAAAAGAAATACCAAGACAAAAACAAGGAATGTCCATCTTTGCATCCATCGCCATCTCATCGACTTATTAGCTGCTTTCGATAATCTGATGGTGTCTTGCCGCATACTTTTTTAAACACCTTACTGAAATAGTTCGGCTCGTGATAACCAACCTCGTAACTGATTTCTTTCAAACTAAGCTCAGGGTTTTTCAGCAATTGTTTTGCATGCTCAATACGACATGTCGTTAAATAGTCAATATAATTGACGCCTAGTTTATCTTTAAACAATTTACTTAAATACATTGGTGTGAAGTCTACTAACGCTGCAAGCGCATCCAATGAAATCTCTTCATGTGAATGTTCCTCGATATAGCGTTTGACTTGTTGGACCTTATTGGACTCCGCTTTATTTAAATGCTGCTCATAATGGGCCGAAATCTGTTCGAGTAAACCTTGCACTTCTGCTCGTAATTGACGATAGTTTTGGGATTGAAAAGATAAATAGGCAGTGGGTGTCACCATTCCGAGATTCTCTAATGCCCGCTGGATGACCCACACTAACTCGAGTACACGTTGTTGTGAATAGACGAGGGGTTGGTTCTGATGTTCTTGTTCATCTATAAACTCATTAAAAAGCCGTTCAATCTCCTGCCAATCTCCTTGATCCAATGCGTCAAAAAACTGCTTCTCTTTCTGACGAACCGTTGTTGTATCTGTCCCTTCAAATTGGTTCAAGTTCTCTTCATAGAAGCGAAAACGCACAGACTGTGTATGGGAAGCGAGTGCAATGACTGCCTGTTGATAGGAAACCGCTATGTCTGCCAGGTCTTCTACTTGTTCCCCCACCCCAACAAATACATCCGCTTTGTCACGAAGTAAAGCAATGAGTCCTTGAGCAAAAGGCATTGCTTGTGAGCGGTATGACACAGTAGAGTTACGGAAAACTACTAGTGGCAATTGCTTGCCATAAAGGGCTCCGACTAAAGCATGCTCAGTTTCATGGACACGTTCTTTAATTAAGCTATATAACGCTTCCGTCGGTTCTGGTAGATACACCACGAGTACAAAAGCAGGTTGCGATTGAATACCCACAGATTCCATTAAAACGTCCAACTGTACGTCATGCATGTGATGGAATACAAGTTGCGTGACAAGTTCTGTCTCTGCTAAACGTTCTGCATGCATACTTGCTTTCTGCTTCCGGGACTCTTCTTTACATTGCTCGATAACCGTTTCAACTGTAGCAATGATTTCACTACGTTGACTCGGCTTTAATAAATACTCCTTTACGCCTAAACGTAAGGCTTGTCGTGCATAATCAAATGTATCGAACGCTGTTACCATAACGCCACGAATAGTAGGATGAATTTCTTGAATGGTTTGAAGAGCCTCAATTCCATTAATACCTGGCATCATAATATCCATCAAGACGATGTCCGGTCGATGTTGTTTTACACTCTCAATCGCCTCATAGCCATTGCGTGCATCATAGATCTCTAAATCAGGAAATGCAGTGGAAAGAATTCGGCGCATACCTTCTCGTTCGATTGGTTCATCGTCAACCATTAGTAATTTCATGGTGTCACCTCCAGTGGAATTCGAATTCGTACGGTAGTCCCAGTTGCAGGCGAACTTTCAATCGTCATTACATCCTGCGTGCCATAAAAGAGCTGTAATCGTTTTCGGACATTTTGAAACCCGATACTCGTAGAGTGGCCGGTTTCTTGCCGCACTTCTTGGTGCAACAAATGTTCAATATCTATCTCTGAAATACCTGGACCATCGTCCTTTACTTCAGCAATTACCGCATCATGCTGCTTGAAAACGCGCAACACAATCGTTCCGCCATCTACTAGTCGTTCAATTCCATGAATCATTGCATTTTCAACGATTGGCTGAAGTGTTAAACTTGGCAACTGTACTTGCATGCATGTGGGATCAATTTCTTTGTGAAACGTTAATCGATCAGCAAAGCGTGCTGTCTGTATCGCAATGTATTGATCAATGACAGTAACCTCTTCTTTCAACGTGACGGATTGGTCGACTTTCTTCAGGCTATAGCGGAGCAATCCTGCCACACTGACGAGTAAATCACTTGTTTCTTCTGCTCCGTCTAAGTAAGCTTTTTTCGATAATGTGTTTAGTGTATTAAATAGGAAATGCGGATTAATTTGGCTCTGAAGACTCTTCAACTGACTCTCTTTCAGCAACAGTTGATTTTCTTGCAACTCATTTTCAAGTCGAGCTTTTTCCTGGGTATCCTGAAATAATTCATTGATATTTTCACGCATCGTATCAAATGTTTTGGCGAGAAAAGCAATTTCATCATTGGATGAGCTGTGGATGGGTGTGGTGAAATTTCCCTTCGCCACTTCATTGGCAGCACGCGTAAGTTCATGAACGGGCTTTGTGATTGAGAGTGAAAATCGGTATGCCACTAACAGTACAATCGCTGTAATCAGTCCAAGTAACCACAGGCCTAGCCTTTCAAGTTCTTTCGATTGTTGGATCAAGTCACGATA
The DNA here is from genome assembly GCF_041475995.1 of Chryseomicrobium imtechense. Taxonomy (NCBI): domain Bacteria; kingdom Bacillati; phylum Bacillota; class Bacilli; order Caryophanales; family Caryophanaceae; genus Chryseomicrobium; species Chryseomicrobium imtechense. The sequence goes on from NZ_JBGOBM010000003.1 coordinate 139,557, forward strand.
AATTTGATTGTACGTACGCAATTCCTGATCCAAAATATAAAGCGTCCTGCTCTCAAGTGCAGCTGCGATGCGATTGGCTTCATTGAATTCCTGCGTGACAGCATCTGCTTCAGATTGCTTCACAAAACTGAGTGTTCGGTTAGAAGCTTCAATTAAGCTATCCATCATCAACAAATAGTTCGTCATATCGAGCTGATTGTCTTCTGTTCGAAACTGCCTGACCTGTTCTTGAATCTCACGCAACTGTTGTTCCTCGCGTGCTAATTTCTCTTCTTGGGCAGGGACTGGAAAACGAATATATTCGTTTAATTCTGTAACTAGTGATTGACTAGCGGTGGTCACTTCATTCATTTGCAAGTATCGGCTCAGTATAGAACTATACTGTTCTTGTGATTGTTGGTTTGAATACATTAAGGCAATCCAAATCCCGCCCATAATCAGTACAGCCAGAGAGACCAGTCCCCATATCTTGTTTTGAATCGTCATGAGCCCGCCTCCTCTATGAAAATCGGCGTCTCATACCCTTCTGAATCAAGGGGAACGGTCTCTCCGCGAATCCATTCTACGAGTAAGCGTAGACCTGTTTCGCCCATCTCTCTAGGACGCTGGCGAATGACACCATCCATCACTTTTGCTTGAAGAAGGGTTCGTGCTTCAGGCGCTTCATCAAAGGAATAAATGAGATAGGGAGCGACTTGCGTGCGTCTTGATATTTCTTGTGTCACAAAATACGCAACGTCTGAATCAAGTAAGATCCAAGCCGTTGCTGCCGGAGACTGATTCATCCGCTCCATCGTCGCTTGCATAATCTCTTCTCTTGTATCCCCCATACCTTGATAAATCGGTGTAATTTGTGAGAATTCTTGTAACGACTCCTCGACTCCTTCTAATCGCTGGCGCTGCATGTAGCTCGGCTCTTCATCACCTACAATAATGACTTCTCCTTCGTAATCGAGCTTTTCTGCCACACGCTCTGCAAGCAATCCCCCAGCCTCTTTTTGATTTGACCCTACATAGGTTTTTCGAAGACTGTCTTCTGCAGGTACATCTTCTCCAATTGTAATAATCGGGACTCCGTAGAAAGCAGCTTTAATTTTCGTCAGCTCTTTAAACGCTTCTGTATCTTGCCCTTGCACTAAGATGCCATCGACTTTGGAATAGATGGCGGTCTCCAAATTGCCATTGAAGTCTTGATCCTCCGTACCAAAACCTGCCCATGCTTCCACGAGGACCCCTTGTCTCTCCGCTTCTTCCAAGGCGCCCCGTTCAACCTGCTTCCAAAAGTCTGTAGTTTGATTTTCAGTAATCAAGACAATACGTAGTTGATCAATTGTACCTGTTACTGGTTCCGGGAAGTTTGGAGCGGCTTGTATGACACGCCATACTGAAATGGCGGTGAAGACTGCGAAAAAAGCAATCAACAAACTGAGTACTACCGTTACTTTTTTCCGCATGACTCCGACTCCTTTTCTTCCCATCTTACCACTGTCATTTCAATTCAAAAAGCACCCGAAGAGGGTGCTTTTGATTATGCGCGCTGTCTACGAGTCATGACATCAAAGATCACTGCAGCTGCTAGTACACCACCGCGAATCATGTACTGATAGGAAACGCCTACACCCAATAAGTTCATTCCGCTAGATAAGGACGCCATAACAACAGCCCCAATGATAGCTCCTGTCACTTTTCCTACCCCACCGGCTGATGAAACTCCGCCGACATAAGCAGCAGCGATAGCATCTAGCTCAAACAACGTTCCCGCAGTCGTAGTCGCAGACTGCAGACGCGCCGTATAGAGTATCCCGGAAACGGCAGCCAGCATCCCCATTGAACCGAATACAAATAGTGTGATCTTTTGAACATTAATCCCGCTCAAGTGCGCAGCTTCTGGATTACTTCCAACTGCGTAAATGTGACGTCCAAGAACCGTTTTTGTTGTCAGGAAGTGATAAATCACAACGACGACGAGCATGATGACGACAGTCCAAGAAAGACCGTTGTATCCTGCTAAGATCCATGTTACATAGCCAATAATCGCGGATACTAATAATAGTTTAATTGTAAACATAGGCATCGACATAACGTCGAATCCGTATTTTTGTTTATCCTTGCGTCCGGAGAATTCACTGTAAATGTAAAATAGGATACCAACAACACCTACTAACAAGGTTAAAAGATGTAAGCCGCCGATTTGTACAAGAGAGGGGATAAACCCGTTTCCAAGAGCGTTGAACGTATCATCTCGCACAATGATTGTTCCTGTCCGTTCCGTTACTTGTAACAATGCCCCACGGAAAATTAACATCGCAGCAAGTGTTGCTACAAACGCAGGAATCCCAATCTTTGCCACAAGTACACCATTAAACAAGCCAATTAAAATTCCAAGTAGGAGTACGACTGGAATCGTAATCCAGACAGACACGCCCATTTGAGTTAAGAAAATAGCAGCGACAGCTCCTAAGAAACCGGCCACAAACCCAACAGACAAGTCAATGTGACGAATGACAATTACGAGTGTCATCCCGACAGCCAAAACGGCAATATAGCCAGCTGAGTCAAGCATATTGCTAATGTTTCGAGACGATAGAAATAGACCGTTCGTCATAATCGTAAACGTCAATAAAATTACAAGTAAGGCAATATACATCCCGTAATCCCGGATGTTTTCTTTAATAATTGTTTTTGCTTCCGTTACTAAATTCATAGCCGGTCCCCCTATTGTGTCGCTAGTTCCATAATCGTTTCTTGTGTTGCCTGTTCGCGGGAAAGCTCTCCTTTGATTTGTCCTTCCGCCATCACGTAGACACGGTCGCTCATACCGAGCACCTCACCTAATTCAGAAGAAATCATGATGATACTCAACCCTTCACTAATCAGTTGATTCATAATCGTGTAAATTTCAAATTTTGCCCCGACATCAATTCCACGTGTCGGTTCGTCCAAAATCAAGATCTTAGGTCCAGTAAACAACCACTTGCCCAGAGAAACCTTTTGTTGATTGCCTCCACTGAGTTTGCCGACGATTTGCTCGAGCGAATTCGCTTTGATATAAAGGGAATCTTTATAACGCGTCCCGACCTTTACTTCCTCATTCACATTCAGCACACCTTTAGGCGCAATCCCCTTTAAGTGTGCAGCAGAGATATTGCTTTTAACATCTTGCAATAAAAACAAGCCATCTCCTTTGCGATCCTCTGTTACGTAGGCAATTCGTTCTTTGATTGCTTCACTTGTATGTTTCAATCGCTTGGTCTCACCAAATAGTTTCATCTCACCAGTCAGCTTGTACTTTTTAGGATTTCCAAAAATACTTAAGGCAAGCTCTGTGCGTCCTGATCCCATCAAGCCTGCAATCCCAATGATTTCACCTTTGTTTAGATGTAAATTCGCTTCTTTTACGACTTGGCGACCAAGTTGTGAATCGTAAGCCGACCAGTTCTCAAGCGAGAGAACAGATTCACCAATGACATGGTCAGGTCGTTTTGGATAGATGTCTTCGATTTCTCGTCCGACCATATTTTGAATGATAAGTCGTTCGGTAATCTCTCCTTTTCTTGAGTCCAGCGTACAAATCGTTTTTCCGTCTCGCAGCACTGTCGCTTTATCGGCAATCGAGATGACTTCTTTTAATTTATGAGAAATCATAATACACGTGATGCCTTGTTCTTTCAGTTCTTTGAGAAGATTTAATAGATTCTCACTGTCATCTTCATTAAGCGCAGCTGTTGGTTCATCTAAAATCAACAACTTTACATCTTTACTCAAGGCTTTTGCAATTTCCACAAGCTGTTGTTTTCCAACACCTAATTCCTTGATCAATGTCTCCGGTGTGACACGAAGCTTTACTTTTCGAAGAAGTTCAGTTGACTGCACAATTGTCTTGTTCCAATCAATGACAGGACCTTTTCGTACTTCATTGCCTGCATAAATATTTTCATAGACAGTCAAGTCAGGGAATAAAGCAAGTTCTTGATAAATGATGCCAATCCCTGCTGTAACGCTGTCGCTGATTTCTTTAAATTGTTGAACATTCCCTTCATATACAATGTCGCCCGAGTATGTGCCGTGCGGGTAGACGCCACTCAGAACCTTCATCAGCGTGGATTTCCCTGCCCCGTTCTCGCCGATTAGACAGTGAATCTCCCCTTTTTCCACTTGAAAGTTGACGTCTGTCAACGCCTTCACTCCTGGGAATTCTTTTGATATGTTCCGCATCTCTAAAATGTACTCTGCCACTTTGCGCGCCTCCTTGCGACTTGCTTTGTAAGTAAACACGTCTCACGCCGAAGCATGAGACGCGTCCTAGGGATTACTCTAATCCAGTGAATTCACTTGCCTCGTAATACTCTGAGTCAATCAATTCTGCTTTCACGTTTTCTTGATCCACTACGATAACATCTGTTTGTTTCGCTTTTACTTCTACTGCTCCGTTATCGTAAGAGCCCGTTGTTTCAGGGTCATTCCCATCTAAAATGTCAACAGCCATGCCCATAGCGTCTTGCACAAGCGTACGAACATCTTTGAATACTGTCATCGACTGCTGACCATCAATGATATATTGAATCGATGCTTTCTCAGCATCTTGTCCAGTGACGAAGTATGAAGTGATTGCTGAATCCGAACCAAATACGTCTGCAATTGCACGAGCTGTTCCATCATTCGGAGCTAAGATCGCAACGTCGCCTTTTTGCTCATCCGATGCAGCTGTTAAATGCGTTTGCGCTTTGTTCTTTGCTTCGTTTGCATCCCAGTTTGTAGTGATTTGGCCAATGATCTTACCAAGCTCATCACGAGAAAGGTCTGCTTTATCGCTCAATGCTTCTGCTTCTGAAGAGTTTGCGATGACAAATGTGCCGTCTGCAATTTTCGGTTGTAACACTTCCCAAGCACCTTGGAAGAATAGGAAGGCGTTGTTATCAGAAGCTGCACCTGCATACAGGTAAAGCGGTACACCTGATCCATCGGCATTATCGACTAAGTATTGGGCTTGTGCAGCACCAACAGCTAAACTGTCGAATGTTACGTAGTAATCTACTGCGTCTGTGTCTGTGATTAAACGGTCATACGAGATGACTGTGACGCCTTCTTGTTTCGCTGCTTCCACAGCCGCTCCTGCTGCTGCACCGTCATGTGGCGTAATAATCAATACGTCAATTCCTTTGTTTAAAAGTGCATCGACATTTTCTTTTTCTTTTGCAGAAGATCCTTGGCTGAATAGGATTTCAGTTGAGTAATCCGAATCTGCTAATGCATCTTTAAAGCGCTGCTCATCTTGCACCCAGCGTGGCTCATCTTTAGTGGGTAGAACGATCCCTACGTCTACACCGCCACTTCCTCCTGATTCTCCTCCTGTTGAATTACACCCCGCGACAAAAATCATAGAAGCTGCTAATAAACTAGCCCATTTCCATACAGATTTCTTGTTCATTTCTTAACCCTCTCCCTTACCTGAAATGATTTCTACTTCAGTATAGAAAGCGAAGAGTTCTTATGTAAGCGCTATCACGGGTAATCTTTTATACTCTTCTGTATTTTTTTAAGAAGAGTGTCTGAAAATTAAAAAAAGAGCCTGACACTCATGTGTCAGACTCTCCTATTTCTATACCCATTTTGCTAAATCGTCGATTGGTAGGCGTACGGATTGATAGCCTACTTCAGCTGCCTTCCCAATTGAAATCAGCATGACCGCTTCGAAGCGTTCTTTATCTAGGCCATATGCTTCTGCGATATGGTCTTTATCAAATCCACCGATTGGATTTGTCGCATACCCGCGCGCTTGCGCAGATAACATGATTTGCATTGCTGCTAGGCCTGCATCTAGGAAGTTCATTGTTTTCAGGCGCTCTTTTGGAATGTCCTTCAACATTCCTTGAATGGCCGGAACTTGTCGGTCACGAACGTCTGCTGGCATAACGCCTTTTTCTACAGCTAAATCATAAATTTCCTGAGTTGTTTCTACGCTTTGCATATCGACGAAAACAGCAATGACAGCTGCAGATGTTTCAACTTGACGTTGGTTGAATTTCGCCAATCCTTTCAACGTCTCTTTTCCTTCTTCACTCTCAATGACAAGAAAGCGCCAAGGCTGCAAGTTTAGAGAGGAAGGTGCCATTGTTGCTTCTTCCAATAGTTCATGCATTTCTTGCTTTGAAATTTTCACTTCTGGATCATATACACGAATAGAACGCCGCTCTTTTACTAATTGTTCATACGTCGGTTTTGTCGTAGTTGTCATAATAGGTCCCTCACTTTTAGTCTTTGAATGGAAATTAGTCTATCGCGTTTCAGGGGTAGTCGTCAATTTGTCTGCTTGAAGTTCCGGTTATACCAAATCTTCGAAGCTTCTACTTCACTACCTGTTAACTGATGACCATATGGTTCCACATGCATGTCCACTTCTGCCCCGTGTTCGAGTAACATGGCTTTTAATCCTTCTGATTCCGTATACGGTACCATTTGATCATTGACCCCTGCGCCAATGAATACAGGTAAACCCGTTAACTCGGGAATTTTAGCGTCTTGGTTCGGAATCATTGGATGATAGAGGATTGCACCTGCTAAACTATTTTTCTCTGTCATCACTAAGTTTGCAGCGATGTTGGCTCCATTCGAGTAGCCTACAGCCACGACATTTTCGCGGTCAAAACCGTACTCTTCTGACGCTTCTTTTATATAGTCATGCAGCTCTTTCGTGCGAAGGGCTAAATCTTCTTGGTCCAACACACCCATAGCTAACCGTTTGAAAAAACGCGGCATCCCGTTTTCTAAAACATTCCCCCGGACACTCAATACATTTGCTTCTTCGTCAATCATCGATGCAATTGACAGCAAGTCATGTTCATTGCCTCCTGTCCCGTGGAGCATTAGTAGTGTAGGTGCTGTTGCGTTTGTTCCTTTTTTAAATACATGTTTCACGTCTATCTCTCTCCTTTACGGGCGGCTTTGCCCAGTTTTCGTGTAATTTCTAACCATTGCTTGAACTCTTCTTCATCAAGTCCACTAAAGTAGGCTTTCATCCGTTCTAAATGTTCAGGAAAAGCTGTTTCCATAAGAGCTTGTCCTTTATTGCTTAGTTCTATATAAATTACCCTTCGATCGTCTGAACATACAGTGCGTGTGATAAATTCTTTCTTCACTAGTTTGTCTAATACATAGGTTGTACTGCCACTTGTGATCAAGACATGCTTCGCTACTTTCTGAACTGGCTGTCTTCCTTGGTGATATAACAGTTCCATCACTGAAAATTCTGTGGCATGAAGACCATGCTTTGTTGCATCTTCTTTAATGCGTTGATGAAAGGCGCCAGACGTTCGAACGAGTGCTTCAATTGCTAAACCAACTTGTTTCGTGTCCAATGCAATACGCCTCCTTTATCTTGATTTCAAGATAATTGTAGCAGTTTTCAGATGTAGCGTCAAAAAAAGAGCTTGAACGGATGCCCAAGCTCTTTTCTTTATACGCGCTCAATAATCATTGCAATTCCTTGTCCTCCACCAATACAAAGGCTTGCTACGCCATACTTTAGATTTCTCTCTTGCAGTTCATATGCAAGACTTAAGACGATTCGTGCACCACTTGAACCTACTGGATGACCAAGCGCTAAAGCTCCGCCATTCACATTTGTTTTCGTACGTTCAAGCCCAAGTTCTTTTTCCACAGCCAAATACTGTGCTGCAAATGCTTCGTTAACTTCTACTAGATCCATTTGTTCCAGTGTCATGTCTGCGCGCTCTAATGCCTGCTTGATTGCCGGTACTGGTCCAATCCCCATAATCTCCGGGTCAACTCCTGACACACCCCAAGACACGATACGCGCAATCGGTTTGAATCCGTGTTTCTCTACGCTTTGCTCTCCAGCAATGACGAGACTTGCAGCACCGTCATTGATTCCACTAGCGTTCCCAGCTGTAACTGACCCACCTTTCTTGAAAGAAGGGCGCAACTTACTGAGGGCTTCAACAGTTGAATCTGGTTTGATGTGTTCATCTTCTTCTATTAAAATGGTTCCTTTACGCGTTGTCACAGGAAACGGCACAATTTCTTTTGCAAATCGTCCTGATTCACGGGCTGCTGCTGCACGTTGGTTACTCTCTACAGAAAATGCATCTTGCTCTTCCCGACTAATGGAATACATATCCGCTAGTTTTTCTGCTGTCATCCCCATGCCATTGCCTGTGTAGTCATCCGTCAACGTGGAAAGTACCATATCTTCAAATTTCATTGGACCCAGCTTTGCTTGATGAAAGCGACTTGTGAAGCTAGCGAAAGGTGCCATCGACATATTTTCTGCTCCACCTGCTAAAACAACATCAGCTTCCCCTAATTGAATAAGCTGTGCAGCTGTCACGACCGCTTGCGTACCGGACCCGCAAAGACGGTTGAGCGTCAAAGCCGGTACTTCTTTTGGAACACCTGCTTTAAGTCCAATATGACGTGCGAGATACGCAGCATTTGTATGGGAATGAATCACATTCCCATATACGACATGATCTACCTGATCTGGCGATACTCCGGAACGTTTCAACGCTTCTTGAGCGGTTACTTTTCCGAGTTCATCTGCCGGCACTGCTGAAAAAGAGCCTCCAAACGCAGTGAATGCCGTACGTGCTCCATCTAAGATATAAACATTTTTCATCGTCCAATCCCCTTTACATCGACTATTCTGAAAACTCTTTTTCAGTATAGCATTCGCTGGAATGGATGCAAAACGCATGCCTCTTTTAAAAGACACTCTCCCGCCGAACGAGAATTTCATCGTGATAAGGGAATAAAATACTGGCATGCGTCCCTTTGTCTACTGGTTTGTAGAGTAACTCGCCTTCTAAGTCATTGACGATCAGATTTCGGACAATGTCTAAACCAAGAGACTGTTTATACCCTTCCATCCCCTTCCCGTCATCCCGAATCTGCATTTCAATAAAGTCTTGCTGCACCCGAAACTCTACTGTAATGGTGCCTGCTTGATTAGGAAACGCGTGTTTCAGAGAGTTTTGAACGAGTTCATTTACTATGAGCGCGATGCTTACGGCTTTACGAGAAGAAGCGAGCAGCTGATAGTTATTAGAAATGACTTCAAATTGAATTTGATGATCCAAGTCATTCAACATCATTGTCGAACCGATTTTGGATGTCAATTCAATCACGTCGACATCGTCTTGATCTGCATCTTCATTTGCAAGAATCAGTTCATACACCGCTGAAATACTATATACGCGGTTCAAAGTATCTTCAAAATGACTTTTGCTTTCGTCTGAAATTCCCTTCCGCATCTGAAGACGCAACAAACTGGCGACTGTCTGTAAGTTGTTTTTGACGCGGTGATGAATCTCTTTAATAACTACAGATTTCATCAGCAACTCTTTCTCTTTATGGCGCAGCTCCGTCAAATCTTGGATGATAAAAAGAAGTCCTTCTACTTCGTTACGCTTGGTGCGCATATTGACTTTCTTAATTTCAAGTACCCGCCCTGACGCTAATACTTCCGAAATGAACACTTCTTCATTATTAGACAGGACAGATTCTAAAAACGGAAGGACGGATAAAATCTGCTCGGCCTTCCAATCCATTTCTCCGCACATTGCGTGTAGAAACTTGATACCAGAAGGATTCGCATAGACGAGACGTTGTTGTTGATCTGTCATCAAAATGATTTCCATCAATAAATCGGCGACTGTTGGATTGTTCGAGAAGCTACCCATGTCTATAGATTTAATTGGGTACGCAGGTTCTCTCGCAGCAGACTCTTCGGACAGGTCCGCTTCCATGATCAATGTCCCAATGACCTCATGTTGCTCGTTGTGGATCGGCACAACACTCTGCTCCACTACTTTTCCTTCTTGCGTGATCGCCCGGTGCTTCAACGACTTTCGTCCCGTTTTATGACACAGCAAAACGGCGGGTTCGAACGCTTCAAACACTAATTTTCCTAATACACGCTCCTTATAAATAGCATCTGGTGTGCGAGGGAGTGCCTCTGCCACGACAATCCCGTGATCACCCGAACTTAATAAGCAGTCGATGTACATATAATTACCTGAGAGCTCTGCATAGTTCGAAAGCGTTTCAGCCACTTGTTCTAAGATTTGAATATCTGTTGCTGATAAGTTTGTATATAAACGACAAAGCTGATGAAGTGTGCTCTCTGCCATCTCCCCATCCCCTACCTTTTACACGATTTCCTCTATCTTTCCTCATTTTCATGTATCTTGCAAGTTGTGGCGGCGGGCAAATGGAACCCCAGATGCTTTAACTTCTAGCATTTGTTCAATGAGACTCGAAAGGTGCGCACCCGCTTCTACCGGTGCAAGACCTCCTTTATGAATGTTCGATACGACTGTGCGATCTGCTTCAACTGTCGCTTCCGTTGGCTTATAAATCATGTAAGCACTTAAACTTTCATCTGTGTTTAGGCCAGGACGTTCGCCAATCAGAGAGATGATAAAGTCTGCATTCAGAATCTGCGCGATTTCATCTTGTACCCATACACGAGCTCGTTTGACAAAAAGAGGTTGTCCGACACGGATGGATTTCAGCGCCAACCCCTGCATGAGAGCCGGCAGAAGGTCACCAGCGTTCGCCTCAATAGCAGAAGAACTCAGTCCATCACAGACCAAAATTTGCACTTGGACATTTTTCTCTCCATTCTTCTCCAGCCATTCTCTTGAGCGGTCCGATAGCTTGCGTCCTGCGTCTAAATCCATTAAATAGTGTTTTAATGATTCTGCACGAGTTTCTACTACTGGTAGCTTGAGTGCTTCAATCACATCCGGGTTCACTTCTTTTCTTACAGCGTCTTGAGCCGCTGCATGATCAATCCGAAACTGTAAATAACTCTTTGTTTTCATGCGCGTTCCAGCGCGTCCAATTCCAATTCGTGCAGGTGTGATGGACTGCGCATGCCGAATGGCTTCTTCCCGGTGTGGAGTATCGACACCCATCTCAAACTCTTCCGAGAAGTGGACAACCTCTCCATTTTCTTCACTAGGTTTAGATGTAGACGACCCTCTGATCACTTCTTCTACAACTTGCCGAACAATTTTTTCTAAATCCATTGTGCCACCTCCTACTCGTCAAAAATTGATAAGTCTCCTGCACGTTTAGTTAAACGCCCGTCTTCCATTAATCCCATACGCTCCATCCATTTCTCAAACTCGCGAAGAGGACGAAGACCCAGCATTTCTCGGAGCGAGGCATCGTCATGATAACTTGTATCTTGGTAGTTCAGCATGACGTCATCCCCACCAGGAACACCCATATAGAAGTTTGCACCCGCAAGTGCCGTCAACATCCCACCAATTTCTTGGTCATTTTGATCGGCTTCCATATGATTCGTATAGGTCGGTGCGATTCCCATCGGTAGTCCGGACAGTTTCCCCATGAACACATCTTCTAGGTCTGCGCGAATCAATTGGCGGCCGTCATAGAGCGTTTCAGGGCCAATGAATCCTGACACATTGTTGACCATGAATGGCTTCCAGTGACGGGCGAACCCATAACTTCGTGCTTCTAATGTTTGCATATCTACTTTATGATCCGCATCGAGTGATACTTCGGAACCTTGCCCCGTCTCGAAGTACATAAAGTTCGGTCCAGTAGATGTTCCAAGTGACCGCATCATTTCGTAGCCTTCTGTCAAAATATCACGTGAAATTCCAAACGCATCATTCGCGCGTTCTGTACCTGCTAGGCTTTGAAACATTAACGCGATTGGTGCGCCTTTTTTCAGTGCATCCATCTGTGTCGTGATATGTGCAAGCACACAGTTTTGTGTTGGAATTTCCCACCTTTCAATAAAATCATGCGATAACGTCAATAGGCGCTTCACAGATTCTACTGAATCAATATTGGGATTGATTCCGATCACGGCATCTCCCGCCCCATACGACAATCCTTCTTTGATCGAATACAAAATTCCTTCTGACACATCATTTGGATGATTCGGTTGACAGCGAAACGCTAAACGCCCTGGTTCTCCGATAGTTGTATTACAGTGTGCGGTGAACTTCATCTTTTGTGATGCCAGCATCAGATCAATGCTCGACATCAACTTGGCTACCCCTGAAATCATTTCACTCGTCAGTCCACGTGACCATTTCATGAGGTGATCCGTCGTTGTATCGTAGGATAAGATGCGATTGCGCAACTCCCCTACTGTCCACCCTTTGAGTGATTGATAGATCGGTTGGCTGATGTCGTCATAAATGATACGCGTCACTTCATCTTGCTCATACGAAATGACCGGATTTTCATAAATATCTGCCAGTGTGAGTTCACTCAAGACTACTTTTGCGGCCATCCGCTCAAGAGCACTGGTAGCTGCCACCCCTGACATGACGTCACCAGACTTCGCTTCACTCGCCTTGGCAAGAACTTCTCGTACACTTGAAAAGTGATACGTTTCTCCTTTAAGTGTTGCCCCTAGTTTTGGCACATTTTTCACCTTCCCCTAAAATCAAAAAGACGCCAGCTCAAAGAAAGATTGAGCTGGCGCCGTTGCCAGAAATTATTTACATAGTTCTAAAACTGTCCGGACAGAATCTGCCGAACGGTCTAAAGCTTCTTTTTCTTCAGTCGTCAACGGGAGTTCAATAATACTCTCGATTCCATCGCCCCCTAAAATAGTCGGGACGCCTAAGTACAGATCACTGTAGCCATACTCTCCTTCTAAAAAGGCAATCGAAGGAAGTATACGTTTCTTGTCTTTTAAAATGGATTCTGCCATTTCAACAAGAGATGCAGCCGGTGCGTAATAGGCGGAACCGTTACCTAACAGCGCAACAATCTCACCGCCACCTTTACGGGTACGTTCTACGATGGCATCCATTCGGTCTTGTGGAATGAGCTTCTCAAGTGGGATACCGCCTGCATTTGAATACCGAACAAGTGGCACCATATCATCGCCGTGTCCACCGAGCACAAATCCTGATACATCTTCTACTGAGACATTCAGTTCTTCTGCAACAAACGTATTAAAGCGAGCAGTGTCGAGTACGCCTGATTGACCGATAACACGGTTCTTTGGAAAGCCTGTCGTCTTGTAACAGACATAGGTCATCGCATCGACTGGGTTGCTCAACACTAAGATGTAGCTGTCAGGTGCATAGGTCTTTACATTTTCGGCGACAGAACGCATAATTTTAGCATTTGTAGCAACCAGATCATCACGACTCATCCCTGGTTTTCGTGCAATACCAGCTGTAATAATGACCAGATCTGCTCCACGTATTGCTTCGTAGTCAGATGACCCTTTTACATGGGAATTGAATCGCTGAACAGGACCGGTTTCAAGGATGTCGAGTGCTTTCCCTTTTGTCGGATTCTCTTGCTCAGGTGTATCAATCAACACCACGTCTCCAAGTTCTTTTTGTGCAGCCATAAGTGCAACTGTTGCTCCTGTGAATCCTGCGCCGATAACGGCAATTTTCGGACGTTTGAAAGCCATACAATCTCTCCCTTACGCTTCGTTTGGTGGCACTGGTTTAGCGGGTTTTTTCACAGGTAATTTGGGAGCTTCAGGTTGCTTTGGGTCAAGCATCTCGTACACGTCTGTATCTGGACGTGGGATGACGTGGGCTCCGAGTAACTCACCTGTACGTTTCGCCGCTTCTTCCCCAGCGGATACGGCAGCTTGAACAGCTCCCACATCTCCTTTAACAATAACAGTTACAATCCCACCGTCAATCATCTCTTGTTTGACGATCGACACATTCGCCGCCTTGATCATCGCATCGGCCGCTTCAATCGAGCCGATCAATCCTTTTGTTTCAATCATTCCAATCGCTTGACTCATGTTGACCACCTCTTTCCACTTCTGTAGAGTCAATGATGCCAACAATCACAGCATCTAATGGCAAAGACTTATCTTTCATAATATAACGAGAAGATCCCCCGGATGTTACGAGTACGTCATCACCAATCCCTGCACCGATTCGATCAGCAGCCACGAGTTGCGTGCGAATCGGCTTCCCGTTTGCATCCATCGGTTGGACAATCAGTAGTTTTAATCCTTCAAGGCCTTCTTCTTTGCGTGTTGCCCATACGTTGCCAATTACTTTTCCCATTTGCATTTAGGGCACCTACTTTCTTGTTTCAAACGACAAGGCAATGCCGCGTTCTCGTGCAAAATCTTTTGCAAGATCGGTGACGAGTGTGCCTTTTGCCACGTGCATTTCTGTTCCGTCAAACGTCGCCAAGTCATCTTTTGTCAACAACTTCTTCGTATAGACTAATGGCTTCGCCACTTGCGGTGTGGGATCATGTCTCACCACGGGCGTTTCACCAAGCTTTAGTAAAACGCCTCTCGCTTGTTTCGGAAGAAGCGCGGCATTTGCTTCGTCTGTATCGACGTGCATTTCTAAACGATAGCTTTCGGACACACGGACTTTCACTTTTTGAAGTGTCAGTGGTCGCTCGGAATCGATTTGAACACTGACATACTCCTGGTCTTCTACACCTAAACGAGTAGCATCTTGAGGTGCCATATGGATATGTGCCTGAGCAACAATCAACCCTTCGTTTAGGTGTACACTACCCATAGGGCCAATCAGCGTAATAGCCGCGGACCCTTGAATATCTCCTGATTCACGAACTGGTGCTTTGACACCTAGTGTAACCGTGTCGGTCTGACTCATTTCGACTTGTGTAAGTTTACGTGCAGGTCCTAATACACGGACCCGAGCGAAACTTCCCTTTGGTCCAGCTACATGTACCGTCTCTTCCGCTGCAAACTGACCAGGTTGAGAGAGGTCTGCTCGTTTCGTGAGCTGATACCCCTTCCCAAACAATTGCTCAACATGCTGCTCCGAAAGATGCACGTGTCGTGCAGATACGGCTATCGGTACAGAAGAATCGGGTGTCTGTTTGGTATCCGCCTCTAAAGAAGCGAGTACTTCTCTGACAATCGTCTGAATCATTTGCGGATCCATCGTCATTCCCCTTTCCTTCTACTGATTAGTTCTCTGATTTTGGAAGAATCATTTCAAGTTCGTTATGTGGACGTGGGATGACATGAACGGATAGCAATTCTCCAACACGTTGTGCAGCAGCTGCCCCTGCATCTGTTGCTGCTTTCACTGCACCAACATCACCGCGTACAAGAACGGTTACAATCCCGCCTCCAACATGTACTTTTCCAACTAAGTGAACACTTGCTGCTTTGACCATTGCATCTGCTGCTTCAATTGATCCGATTAATCCTTTTGTTTCAACCATTCCTAATGCTGTACCTTCTCTAGACATGTGTATGTCCTCCTTTAAATGTAAGTTTATTTAGTAGTTAATTGGTTCACGATTTGTGTGACGAGCTGTTTGATCTGTGTTTCATTCAGTCCATCGACAGTTCCGACCGATTGCAGGACCTTTTGCGTGACGTCTTGCTCGGATTCGTGTCGCGGTGCTATTTTCGGAAGCGTGACATCTTTCGTGCCATATGCCATTCGCTTGATATTCAGCAAGTGGTGGGCAGAAATATTATCCGATGTAATATTGCCACCAAATGTTCCACAGCCAAGTGTGAGCGATGGTTTCAATCCTGTCGTTCCTCCTACTGCTCCAATAGAAGACAGCGTGTTTACTAGTATACGAGAAACGGGCATTGCCATTGAAAATTCGCGGGCAATCTTATCATCTTGCGTGTGAATGGAAAGGCTGTGGCCTCGTCCCCCAAGATTCAATAAGTCCATGCAGACTTCTTGTGCATGATTGGAGTCACGCACTTCATAGAACGCAAATACAGGTGACAGTTTCTCAAGTGAGAATGGCACATCTTTGCCGATTTTATCTTCCATGCCAACAAGAATCCGTGTCCCTTCTGGAATCGAGATACCCGCAAGTCTCGCAATCGTTTGTGGACTTTTGCCAACAATTTTGGGATTTACTTTTCCAGGTACAGGAGATATTGTCTTCTCCATTTTTTTCTTTTCTTCTTCGTTTAAGAGATACGCTCCGTTTTTCTCTAATGCTTTAACCACTTGTTCTTTGATGGCTTTGTCGACCACAAGTGCCTGTTCCGTTGCGCAGATCGTGCCGTAATCAAACGACTTACTATCTACAATTTGTGCAACAGCTTTCTCGATACGTGCGCTACGCTCGATATAGACCGGCACATTTCCAGGCCCTACACCGTACGCAGGTTTTCCAGAACTATAAGCTGCTCGTACAAGTGCACCTCCGCCGGTTGCTAAAATCAAATGAATATCTTTATGCTTCATCAGTTCTTGTGTCGCTTCCATAGAACCTAGTGTGAGACACTGCACCAAGCCTTTTGGTGCCCCTGCTGCTTCAGCTGCTTCGGAGCAGACACGAAGCGCTTCTTTTGTACACTCGATGGCATAAGGGTGTGGGCTGACTACAATGGCATTACGCGTCTTCAGTGCAATCAATGTTTTGAAAAAAGCTGTGGATGTCGGATTCGTTGTTGGAATAATTCCTGCGACTACACCAAATGGAGCCGCGATCTCGACTACTTTTGACGCCCGGTCTTCTGCGACTACACCAACACTTTTCAAGCTTTTAATACTTTCATAGACGTCTCGTGAACCGACTTCATTTTTGATCTTTTTATGTTCTGCAACGCCCATTCCGGTTTCTTCAACTGCCAACTTCCCGAGTCGTTCCGAAGCTTTATATGCAGCGTCTGCAGCGGCTTTAACAATCTTGTCGACTTGTTCTTGTGTGAAGTTCATGTATTCTTTTTGCGCTATGTTAGCGGCTTTAACAGCTTCCCGCATTTCTTGGAGCGCAAGTAAATCATTGTCTACTAAGGTGACCATATCGTTCCTCCTTTCTTAATACTGCACTGGTTGCTGTGCTAACCGTTCAATCGTCTCTCGGAACGCATCCGCGGCTGCCTGACAAGATGATTGGCTACCTGTTAAAAGAGCTCCGCCAAAGTTTGTTTCCGATGGAGGTTTGAACAATTCACAAATCCGGACGTCTGCCGCTTTCAAGGCAGCATCTAATCCGACCATCGCTTCAAGTGGTGGTGCAATCAAGTAGGCTAGCGCCTGACCTTCGTTAACACCAGCTTGATCGGCTAAAAAGCTTCCGCAACTTGAAATCACTTTGGCATACAGTGCGTGTCCTTCATCTCCATTGATGGCCTCAAAATAAGCGTCTGTCTCTACGGTTTGTTGTACAGCATCTAACCCGCTACGTACTTCTTCTGGAGAAGGACCTGCAAGTATACCTATAAACTCTCCAGATAAAGGACCCGAGGCATGGGCGGCTCCTGCATAAAAGCTCTTTGCATAGACGACACGTACATCGGCTTTTTTCGTTGCTTCGTCTGCTGCTGTGTAACCGACATCATCAATGGTAGAGGTAAATAGTCCAAGGCTTCTTTCATGTTCTTTCAATCCAAACGTACGACGCATATCGTCTTGAACATTCGGAATGATTTGCATCGCCGGTAATTGTGCATAGATTTTTGTCATCGTTACGCCTCCTTCTTCACCAAGTTCACACCACTCGCTTGATAGTGAAGAATCTTTTTCACGAGTGTGCCAAGGTAAGCTCCCGCTTCAACTGCCGGAATACCGCCTTTGTGGATGTTCGAGACCACCATGCGGTCCGCTTCAATCGTTCCAATCCGCGGCTGATAGCAAACATACGCGCTTAGCGATTCAGCTGATACCAGTCCCGGACGTTCGCCAATCAAGTAAATGACGACATCTGGTTTTAAAATCTCACCGATTTCATCCATCAACGCGACCCTGCCTTTATCGATATAAAATGGGGTTCCCGTATCAATATCTAGCTGCTTCAAAGACTGTTGAAGACTTAAGTACACGTCTTCTAAGTTTTCTTCTACCGCTTTCGCACTCAGCCCATTGGACGAAATGATTTGTACGGTCGGATTTTTTTTGCAGTCGCGCGACACTTTTTCTTTTCCCTCATCCGATAAACGGCGTCCTAAATCCGGACGTAAAATATACTCTTCTTTGTCTTGAACACGTGTGGTCACTTGGAAAAAACCAAGTCCTTCAATTAGCTCATCTGGAACTTCACCATACACGGCATCTACTGCAGCAGCATGATCAAATCGGAATTGTAGCAGCGTTTCAGTTCGCGGTCTTGAGCCGGCACGACCTACTGCAATACGAGCTGGCGTCGTCTGTTTCATCGCTTGGATATCTTCAGTCACTTGTTCAGTCTTCTTAGTGTCTGCTGTTTTTTTAACAGTTGGCGCAAACGATTCTTTGATTTTTGATGACTCTGCAGGCGCTTTGGATGTTGTCTTCACATGATGCAACTTCACTTCTCCTGCTGGTTCAGGTCGACGTTCCTCGATATCCACTCGCCCTTTTGGTGGTTGCCCTCTGAGTGCGACTGTTGTTTGTGTAGGCGACGGTTTCGTTCCTTGTAGTTCGGCCATTACGAGTTTTGTAATCTGTTCAACAAGTTGTTCATTCACCGGGTTCACCTCCTACCGATTGAAAAGTTCTATGTTTCCGGCGTTCGGACCTAAACGACCATTTTCGTAAATCCCCATTTTCTCAAGCCATGTTACATATTCAGGCGATGGTAGTTTATTCATCGTAGAACGTAATGTAGCAACGTCGTGGTAGCTCATCGATTGATAATTCAACATACAGTCATCGCCCATCGGTGTTGCAATGATAAAGTTCACTCCTGCTGAAGATAACAATACACCTAGGTCTTCCATGTCGTTTTGATCAGCTTTGATGTGATTGGTGTAGCAAATATCCACACCCATCGGTATGCCGTGCATCTTACCCATGAAATGATCCTCAAGACCTGCTCGAATAACTTGTTTACTGTTATACAAGTACTCTGGACCAATAAAACCGACGACTGTATTCACGATGAATGGATCATAACGGCGCGCAAATCCATAATTTCGAGCTTCTAATGTCATCTGATCAAGACCGTGATGTGCTTCTGCTGATAGTTCTGACCCTTGACCCGTTTCAAAATAGAGTCGTTGTGGGCCACTGCCAGTACCCTGTTTTTTCGCAACAAAGTGAGCCTCTGCTATGAGTTCCGCTGAGATTCCAAATGACCGATTTGCTTTTTCAGTTCCAGCAATACTTTGAAAAATCATATCTGCCGGTGCCCCTTGTTGAATCGCTTTCATTTGTGTCGTCACATGTGCAAGGACGCAGTTCTGTGTTGGGATTTGCCATTCGTGGATGAAGTCATATGTCGCATGCAACAGACGCTTAACACTTTCTACTGAATCATCTACTGGGTTAATCCCAATCACTGCGTCCCCGATCCCGTATGAGAGTCCGTCTTTTAGGGAAGCAATCATCCCCTCCACATTGTCTGTCGGATGGTTTGGTTGTAAACGAGAGGCAAGTGTTCCGCGTTGGCCAATGGAAATGTTGCAAGTCGTAATTATCTCAATTTTGTTTGCTGCGTGGACGAGGTCGAGATTGGACATCAGTTTTGTGACGGCGGCAATCATCTCAGAAGTAAGCCCTCTACTAATGCGCATCAACTCCCGGTGCCCTGTTGAAAGGTGTAAAATGTATTCACGCAGTTCCGCGACTGACCACCGTTTAATTTCTTCATAGATTCGTTCGTTTATATCTTCTTCAATAATGCGGGAAACTTCATCGTCTTCCGGCGCGATAAGTGGATTATTCCGAATGTCTTCAAGTAACAAAGCGCTCAAGACCGTCTTTGCGGCAATTCGTTCTTGTACCGTCTCAGCAGCAACTCCTGCCAAGCGGTCGCCCGACTTTTCTTCGTTCGCTTTTGCCATGACTTCTTTTAAGTCTCGAAATTGATAGGTTTCCCCGCCGAGAGTAGCGGAAAGCTTCACAGCAATCCCTCCTTTTAGCTATGAAATGTAAGTGTTTTGATGACGACAGGTACGGTATCTGAAGCGAGTGACCGCCCGATATCTAAGTAATCGCCATGCTCCACTTTAATTTGATCAATGCAGATGATGCTCTGGCGCACTTGCATAGCGTGCAGCGTCTGGCCAAGCACTTTTGCATGGTCTGTTTCTAGTACCAGAACTATTGGCAACATCGGATCAACCCGGTTGTTCATAACGTTCATCACACGTTGTGCCAGTTGCTGTATGGCATGAAATTTCATGTAGGGTAGGCCTGATAAATAGAGTGCAAAATTTTGACCTTCTCGGTAAGCATCGTATAGGTCAAGTGCTTGTGTGATTGCATCCTCCATTTGTGGAAGACGCGTGTCCAAGTCTTGCCTGAAATCAAATTCATAAACCGGTAAGTTTTTCAGTGGCAACTCATCTGATTGGACTTGGATAGTGGCTCCACTGATTTCTGTTGTATGTGTGCCAGCTCCGAGCACCGTTGCACGTACCGTCTCTTTTGGCTCTAGCCAGTCCCATGAGGAAGTATCACGGCGTCTTTGAATCGCAGATGCGAGCCGCTCACCAATGTCGTTATAGTGAGCAGGAGAGGCTCCTTGTTGTTCATAGTGGTACATGCATTCCGCGACACCACCTGAAAACATGACAGCCTCTACTTCACGTGTCCAGTTTGGCATATGACCAAGAACGAGTACCTCATCACTAGACTTCTGCTGCTTCGCCAAGATGCGGAATAATGCATCTGCGAGTTCCTCTACTACACGCTCAATCGTTGGATGATCAGCAGAATCTCCGATGGCTAACTGCCAGCCGTTTGCTTGAAGTAACTTTTCAATTGGCGGTGAGATAGAACGGATCATTCCTGATTCGAATTCAATCAATCGACCTCCGACATGCATCGTACACGTGCCAAGCAGTTTTTTCTGATGATAGACTGCAATGTTCGCTGTTCCCCCGCCGATATCAACATTGGCAATGGGTGCGTAGCGTTTTGCAGATTCTTCAAAAGCTCCAGAACCTTTGGCCGCAATCATGCCTTCTAAGTCTGGTCCGGCCGTTGCGACAAGAAAGTCACCCGCATGTTCAGAAAGATGATTCACCATTTCTCGTGCATTCTTTTTCGTGGCCGTTTCACCTGTTATGATGACAGCACCTGTTTCAATCTCATCTGGACGAACGCCAGCTTTTTGATACTCTCCGCGCACCAATTGCTCTACTTTCGCAACATCTATCGTAGATGCATCGAGTAAAGGCGTTCTGTATATGGGGCTTTGATATAAAATTTCCGTTTCAACAATTTCAATTCGAGGAACATGCGTTGCACCAGCTACATTCATGAGTTCAAATCGACTGACAATCATTTTGGTCGTACTTGTTCCCACATCAATGCCGGCACTGAGCATCGATTCACGTTTTCGTGGTCTTTCCCACACGCTACTCCCCCCTTTTTATACATAAAAAAGACGCCATTACACACGACATGCCAAAGCATGTCATGTATAAGGCGCCTTTGCCTGAATATGGACTTGTTGCGAATACACTCATCCTATCAAACTCCATTATTTTTGTAAAGATTCGACTAAATGAAAATTTCTGACGAATAATCAGCTGCGTATTCTTTCATTTCGGCAAGTGTAGCACAGGCAACTAATCCTTTTATGTGTTCAAGACCCTGACCTGTGACAGACGATGTAATGACAATCGGACCAGTCGGTAATGCTACGCGTAAGATTCGAATGGCTCGCGCGATGTCTGCTTCCGGGTGATCTGCTTTTGTGATGACACCAATCGGTAGTTTCGTAAATCCCTGACTAAATCCTGGAGGAAATGTAATCTTAGAGCGTGTCGCATCGAATAAGAAAATGAGATGGGTGACTTCTAAAGCCGTTGCCATAATTGTCTTATAATAATACGGATTCTCCATGTACTCACCCGGTGTATCTACAATCCAATCCCGGTAAGAAAGCGCTTGTGTCTTGATTGCGGAATTCTTAGTTTCTAACAGGGCGTTTGTCAGAGACGTCTTCCCTGCACCGATCGGTCCCATCAACATGACACGATGTTTCATGATGTAGCCCCCTTAGGACTTCGTGATGGGTGCTGTATTGTAGCCAAGGCGTTCCGATAAGAAGCGGTTGATTTCTTCCATCGCCATTTCTACCTCTGAGACACTACCCACGATGACTAAACTTCCTGTAAATCGGTCTAAAAATCCGATGCGTACACTTGCGGCTTTTGTGGCAAGATCGCCCGCAATGATGACCGTCTCACTTGGTGTACATGTTAATATTCCAAGTGCTCCCGCCTCTTCTATTCCAAGTTTCACAAACATGTCTGGATCAGGATTCGCAATCAAATGCGTGAGTGTAATCTGCTTTCCTGGCACAAACTCTTGAATAAATCGCTTTTTCTCTTCGCTCACGTTCATCTTCCTTTCATTCACAGATTAGAGACGACCTGGCGTAGGAATCTCCTCATGTTCACCGTACTCTTTATCCACGTACTCTCCTGGACGAATCAAACCACTTGCACGGTCTTCTTCTTCAAGTTTTAATGCTGTTGGTACGGATAGCCAATATGCAAAGCCAATCGCAAGGATTCCAGCAGCTAACTTCCCTAAAATAACCGGCAAAATAATGTTCGGTTGGAAGTTTGCGGTGAAGGATAAATGATCTCCAAGTAAGAACGCAGCACAGACTGCAAAGGCAATATTGATGACTTTATCTTTTGGACGCATATAACGAACTAATGTGAACATCGCTAAAATGTTTGCAACGGTTGCTAGTAATCCAGCACTGCCGACCGACGTAAGACCAATTTTTTGTCCACCTGCTTCAAGCGGCTTCGAGAAGAACTTACGAATCAAATACACCATTGGGAACGCCCCTGCAAGCATAATTCCGATATAACCAGCTGTTTCAAGTGCTCGGAACTGATCTTCTTCATCCGCCATAATCGGATCAAAGCCCCATCCTCCAAATACATTTGTAAAGAAACCTGTAAAGATTTCTACAATGGAGAAGACAAGAACGAGTTTTATTCCAGCATCCATTAATCGACCAAATACCATGAATCCTGTTATCATCGCGTTTGGAAAGAATTTTAGTCCAGCTGCAATAATGACAACAAAGATGAGGAGTGGGGCCAAGTTGATGAGTATTTGACCATATCCGATTGCAAATTCATAACTAGAGTCCGCAGTCGTACTAACAATTTCACGTACCTTTGTATCAAATAAAACGATAAGGACAGATGAGATAAGTGCTCCGATTGGAATGGTTAAAACTCCAGCCATAACGCCAAGAGCCATATACTTATGATCGCGTTTATCTAACATAGCAAGTCCCATTGGAATCGAGAATACAATTGTTGCCCCAGCCATGAATCCAACGATGAGGGCCATGACCCACCCTTCATACGATGCTTTCAAAGCGTCCGCTAACTGGTAGCCTCCCATGTCAGATGCAAGGATGGTTGTCGCTGCAATTGCTGGGTCAGCTCCGATAAAGTTAAACAACGGTCCAACAAACCGGTCAATAAACCAAGTCAAATACGGTATAGATGCCATGATTCCAGCTGCCGGTACAAAAATATGACCAACTGCATGTAAACCATTCATAAACTCTTTTCCTAGACCCCGATCCGGATCCTTGATTGCGGCGAATGCTCCGGCTACCGCACAAATCATAATGATATACACTACAATTGTTCCAATTAACGCCATTTCAATTTCCTCCCCTATGTGTGTTTTACCCTCAGAAGATAAACCGCTTCACCCAAAACCAAACAAAAAGACGCTTAAAGAAAAAGTAACTTTTCTTTAAGCGCCGTTGCTTAATTATGGACTTGTTCAATGATTTCCTTGGCAAGAGATTCTAAGGTGATTTGACGCGACATGCTGGCTGTTCGCATTTGCTTAAACGCCTCTGGTTCGCTGAGGTTGTCTCTGTCCATCAAGATGCCTTTTGCTCGTTCAACGAGCTTTCGCTTTTCGACTGCATTCTTTGCATCCTTCACATCTGCTTTTAAACGCTTAGCTTTTTCGGCTTGATGCAATGCAATTTCTACAGCAGGTAAAAGATTGGCTTCAGAAATCGGCTTCACTAAGTAGCCAACGATATTGTCTTGACGGGCTTTTTCGATGAACTCTTTTTGACTGTACGCTGTGATAAGCAGGATAGGTAGATCGAGCTGACTAGCAATCACTTGGCTTGCTTGCAAACCATTTATTTTTGGCATCTTGATATCCATGAGTACCAAATCAGGTCGGTGTTGAAAGGCAAGTTCGATTGCTTTGTCTCCATTCCCCGCTTCTGCAACGACTTCATAGCCGCTGTCTTCCAACATCAAACGGATATCCATACGAATGAGAGATTCATCTTCAGCTATGAGAATGCGCTTTTTCATGCGGAGTCCTTCCCTTCTTCGGAAATTAGAACTCATGCAACTGGTGAACCAGTAAAGCAGTGGTTGCGCCTACCGAGAAAACGCCATTGTCTTTCAGTAGTCGCCGCTGAGTATCAGTTTTATTGTAAGGGGATACATTTTAAGAATCAAGTTATTTTTGAATAATCAAAAAATAAATATGAAACTTTTCACTTAGTTCTTTAAAAAAGTTCATTAAAAAAAGCAAGTAATTACTGAATGTGTTCTGGAAATTCAAAAAAATACCATCAAAAAAGACTGGTCCTAAAACCAGTCTTAAATGATGATGACACCAGACATCATAGCAATGTAAGCCGAAAGTATAGCAGCTAAACTAAAGAATCCTCCTGCTAGAAGTGGTGCTCGTTTGATAAATGAAGTGACCACTAGACCACTAAACAGTATCGCAAGACCTGTAAATATTACAGTTCCCACGCCCACTTGTAACCCTAATTGAACACCGGATTGAACAGAATCTTGCAAGAAGAACGCGGACAATGCCGATAGATTCGCCTCCATGACCATAGTGCTTGGTGGCGCTTGATGGCTAAAGAATGCCGTCACAGTGAAGATCGCAACCAGGATGATGGATTCTGCTCGAACCCATGGAATCGGATCTAATTTTCGTGTTTCAATCCAGCGCTTCATGAAAAAGCTATTGATCACAATGTACGCCATGAGAGGAATCATCAGTACTTGTTTAATGAATAGTCCCTGCCCATAGGAAGTACTGAGTCCTGTCGCATAGTTTGGAACTGTTAAATCCATTAATAAGAATCCACTGACACCCATTGTCACGAAACAAATAAATGCAAGTGGAGAAAACCACTTTAACCACGCCAACCAGTTTTCAGTATTCGTTGAAAACCAGGCAATTACAAGGACGACGCCGACCCATACTGCAGCTGCTAGTAGGTGTAAAAAATCCCCGATAAACCCTTTAATTGGAGCAATAGAACTTGCATGACTAGCCCAAGCAATTGTCCCAATCATAAATGTTGTTAAGGCGAGATAACTTGCTTGGAAATACCACTGACGCTTTTCTTGAAATACCGCATAAGTTAAAACCAACAGTACTCCTCCAAGAAGTGTGAAATCCCAAGCTAACCCTGTTCGATAAGTTAGTAATACCGTTTCAAGTGCAGTAGTAAACGACTGGCGTGGTAGTAGAGCAAATGTAATTTGAAGTATCGGAATAAACGCACCAATCACCACAGCCAGTGTACTGATCAATATGACAATTGGAGACACTCGCAAAGCGGGTCGTTTCGTTTCAGGTACCGCCAGCAATAAAAAGCTTCCAACAAGTACAGCTAGTCCAAGCGACAGTACCAGCTGCCCTGCCATAACCAGGAGTTCCATTACGCTCTCTTTGTTCTAGTAATAGTGAGGATGCTAACCGCTACTAGCACGACCGCAAGTGCGGCAATTATCCAGATGAATGGAGCAGTGCTTTCTTCTTGAGCTGTCGCTGTTGTAGAAGCCACTTCTGTCGCTTGGGATGTCTCATCGGTTTCTTCTTGTTCCGCTGCAACTGGTTCTTCCTCTTCTGTTGCTACCTCTTCCTCAGTAGCTACCTCTTCTACTGATGCATTAATACTAAAGGTAAATGTCCCGTTTAAAGGATGTCCGTCTTCACTTATTGAATTCCAATTGACTGTGTACATGCCATTTTCAAGAGGTTGTTCCAATTGACCAGTTAGAACGCCGTCTTCAATCGTAAATCCTGTTACGCTTATTTCTTCACCTGATTCAGTGATTACCTCAAACACACTACCTTCTTCAATTTGGCCAGAGTAAGTCAGTGTAACTGTATCAATTGTTTCTGTCAGTTCCGACCCGTCTTCTGGATTTGTCGTACTAAGTTCAGTGTGTGCAAATGCAGTTGTTGCAAAAAATAAAGTAATTAAAAATGTGACTGATAGAAGTATTTTTTTCATAGAAAGGCCTCCTTTACATTCGGTTTAAGTATACGAAACGTTTGTGAAATATGAATGAACTCTATGAGGCTAACGCTAAAACTTTTTAAATGGATCAACTTCCTTTAGACATGCACTTGAAATTCTGTCATCATTGTAAAGGGGTGTAGAGCTAATGAAGCGAAAAAAACAACCGGTGAATAGTGAACCTATTTTATTAAGTTCCGGAATTTTGTTGCTTATCTTCTCTTTGTTTATACCTATACCTATTATTTTATTTATGCAAGATTTACTATTTTTCAAGGATGATACATTATCGGTTATTCGTCATGATGAAGCTTTTAAAGGGTTGGCTGCTGCTTTTGCTTGGCTGGGAATTGTTGCACTTAGTGCGTATGCAACAATCGTTTATGCAGACAAAAAGAGAAAGCCTTATCGTCTTAAATGGGTGCATTTGATTTTGGCCTTCCTCAGTGTACCGATTGCCTTGTTTTCGCTATTCAGTTATTCATCTGTTCAAGAAACTTATATAGAAACTCAAAATTTTGGGGAGTTTAGTTCTGAATGTATAGAGTTGGTTGAAGTCTCTCAAATTACGCGTCATTATGAACCCAATCCCACTCGAGTAACGTCTATTACATTTGTAAGTCCAGATAAAGAAATTACCATCCCATTCAGTGCAGAAGATGGGCGGACGTCTCGCGCTATACAGAGAATCATTGGTGATTATTCGATTCCTGTGATAGAGGATGGGCTTTAACAGTTAAGGAGTTGGCTATGGAAGAGTTAATCATTTTACTAAAGTACATATTTTTAGGTTCCCTACAGGGGTTTACTGAACCCATCCCTGTCTCGTCTAGTGGACACCTTGTAATTGCTCAAGAATTATTTGGGTTGAACATGAGTGGGGACGATTTTACGTTTGAGATTTTAATGAACTTTGCATCACTTCTTGCTGTTCTCGCGATTTACCGAAAAGATCTTATACGTTTAGTTACAAACTCATTAAGTTATGTACGTGTTAAAACAGAAGAAACAAAAAAAGATTTTCAGTTTGTGCTCTACTTAATTATTGCCACAATCCCTGCAGGGGTGATTGGACTGTTGTTCGAAGATACCATCGCCTCCGTTTTTAGATCGTCAAAAACTGTAGCTGTTGCTTTAATCGCTACAGGTATCGCTCTATTCTTTATTCGGAATTTGAAGGGACGCAAAAATGATGGGGATTTGACGTGGAAAGATGCAGTTATTATAGGGTTTGCACAAGCGATTGCTTTAATCCCAGGTGTGAGTCGTTCTGGTGCTACCATCGTTGCAGCAATGGGTCTTGGCATGAAGCAAGAGACCGCTCTTCGCTTCTCGTTCTTATTGTTTATCCCAATTAGTTTAGGTCTCATCCTAGTAAAAATTCCGGACCTTGCGCTTGGTGATATGTGGTTGCCTTACTTACTAGCGTTTATTTTCTCATTCGGTTTCTCCTATTTTGCATTAAAGTGGTTCATGAATATTATGGCGCGTGGGAACCTGATTTATTTCACCATCTACTGTTTAGTTGTAGGGTTTGGATTCTTGATTTTTGGCTAACAAAAAAGAAGCGAGGACAAAAGTCCTCGCTTCTTATTTTGTTTCACGGTGCAGTGTCACACGCTTCAAACGTGGGCAATACTTTTTCAATTCAATACGCTCCGGATTGTTACGCTTATTTTTCTTTGTGATGTAATTGCGGTCTCCTGTTTCAGTACATGCCAATGTAATATTAACTCGCATTTTTATTTCCTCCTAGTTTTGAATAATCGTCTCTGCACCTGGCAGAGTGTCGTTAAATGACGACCAGTCTTGTTTTAGTTCTTCTTCGGTCAACAAACAGCTAGTAAGATCTTGACGAATTGTCTCTTGCTCCATCTTGATCCCGATTAAGACAAGCTCTGTTAAATACGCATCTGTGTCTTCTTCCCAATGTCCAATTTTTTCAATTGTCATGGCTGGCCCAGCCTGTGAAAGTAAAATGGCATCTTTTGGTCGAGTCGCAATCCATAAAAATCCTTTTGCTCGAACAACTTCCACTGGCCATTCCATCAACCAATCCATTAAGCGTTCGGGGTGAAAAGGGCGTTCAGCTCTAAACACAAACGATGAAATCCCGTACTCTTCCGTTTCTGGAATATGCTCTTCGTTTAGCTCTTTGATCCAACCAGCACCTTGGCTTGCTTCTTCAAAATCAAATAAGCCTGTGTCTAGTACATAATCTAATGGAATTTTCGAATGATCTGTCTCGTAAATCTTTGCCCCAGGATTTAGTTTACGAATAACACCTTTTAACTCCGCGACATTTTCTTCTTTCAACATATCGACTTTATTAATTAAAATGACGTTCGCAAATTCAATCTGATCAATCAATAAATCCGCCACTTCGCGCTCATCATCTTCTCCAACGGCTTCTTTACGGTCAAGAAGTGTTTCGCCTGAAGTGAAATCGTGCCAGAAACGATTTGCGTCAACAACTGTCACCATTGTATCTAAGCGGCTAATTTGCCCTAAGTCGATGCCAACAGTTTCATCGATGTAAGTGAATGTCTGAGCCACTGGAATCGGCTCACTGATTCCTGATGATTCGATGACCAAATAATCGATGTCTCCTGTTTCAACGAGCTTTTGTACTTCTAGAATTAGATCTTCACGCAGTGTACAGCAAATACAACCATTTTGCATTTCTACGAGTTTCTCTTCTGTATGACGAAAGCCACCTTGTTTTACAAGTTCAGCATCTATATTGACTTCGCTCATGTCATTCACAATAACCGCTACTTTCAGTCCTGCTCGATTGGCGAGAATATGATTGAGTAGTGTTGTTTTTCCAGCTCCGAGATAACCGCTTAATACTGTCACAGGAATTTTTCTCATAGTAAAGCCCCTCACTTATCAAATCGTAATCATTACGTTTTATAGAATACTTTATTCCTTGTCTTAGTGCAAGCGAAACTTTTACATGTGCTTTCCGTAAATGACTTAAAGGAGTGTTGATCATGAAAAATACAGGAGTTTGTCCAAAATGTAACCATGACGAAGTTCTTCATGTCCATGGTATTCTTGAACTCAATGAAATTGGGAATAATATTTATACAGGAATAGGGGCTTTGACAGCATCTCCAGTTGGGCGCTATCTTTGCACAAGTTGTGGCTCTATGGAAGAATGGTTAGATAATATGCATGATATAGAGAAAATTAAGAAGCGTTATACGCCTTTTAAATGGGGGGATTAAAAAAGAGCCCATTCTAGGCTCTTATTTGATCTGTTCTTCAATTAATTGCTTTAGAGGATATAAGTATTCTTTCGGCAGGGTACCTAAATCGGTTAATTCCATGGTACGAGCCTCCTCTACCCGTATGTCATCTATAAATCTGTATCCTTCAACCGAGATAGAAGCCCTACTCTCCTCTATTAGATTTAAAAAGTCATCAAGCAGAGTCGCATACAGTCCATCAAGCTCTTCACGCTGAATTGTAAAATCTCTTATCGTTCCAGAATGTTTATACAAAAAAACATGTGCAAATTCTGCATCATGAATAGCTTGCGTGTGAATTTGATAAGGAATCACGCCCAGTGAAATCAATTCATCGTAGTTCACTTTTATACCGAGCTCTTCTTCCACTTCACGGATCCCCTCCTCCGCACGCTCATGCGCTCCTATATGGCCGGCTGCTGTAATATCAAGGTCTCCTGGATAATCTTTTTTCTTAAGACTACGAAGTTGAAGATAAATCCACCATTTTTCTCGCCGCTTCTCAAGAATCCAACAATGAAACACTTCATGCCAATCCCCGTCGCGATGAACCAATTCACGCTCTTTGTTCTCAATAAATGTATAGTCTTCTGTAAATGTGCGTAGCAATTCTGGCATCTTCTCTCCCCCTAAAAAAAACCTCCCCCGCTATGACGATGCAGAAGAGGATTTTGTTCATTTAGTTTAACTTCTCTTTACCAGGCAACTCATTGATTTGCAAAGATGCATAGGTGTTACAGAATTTAAAGACTGTCTCGACAACCACTTTCGCACTATATTCCATGAACGGTTTCATTGGTTCTCGATTATTTGGATGGTAGAATGTCGTTAAGAAATCGAGCAGCAAGTCATTCACAATCTTCGTCGTCATATACGCAAGCTCTGCGTGACGCGCCCGTTCCTCTACAGTCTCACCTTTTAAAACGAAGTCCCGCTGCTTCTCCATCATCTTTTGAAGCTCTTCCGGATCTTTCACCATCGTCCGGAGATTCCCTAAATACACTTTGAAGCTATCCGGTGAATAAAACGTCTCTTTATCAATACTTTGAAAGAAAAAGTTGTTCATCCCATTTGTATGATTGATATAAAACGCAACGTTTTGCAGCAAAGACTCAAGATATACTTCATCTGACTCTACTTTCGCGCGCTTCTCCACAAGAATCTTTTGAATTCCTTGTTGGAGTGTCTCTTTCTCCCATTTCGGTTGCTTTGTAACCGCATTGATCACGCCAGCTGTCTGCTTCGTTAGTAACTCCATTGACATGTTCGAACACTCCCATATAGTTTCTGACAATTTTGATAATAACAGTCTACCATAAATAAATCTGCCTTGCAGGGTGCTTTAAAAAATAGCCCAGTAGACCAAATGAAAAAACACGGGTGCTGTGTATGTTAAGCTATCCACTTTATTAATCGTCTTACTTTCAACCACTTGTCCATCTACTGTCTCCCGTAAAAAGAAGTTTCGCTTAAGCGCTGACATGACAGCCGTTCCAAAGAAGCCTGTCGCGCCAATCAAGAATCCAGCGAAAATACTAAATGGAACAGACATCGGAGTAATCCATGGTGCTATCACTACCGCGAGCAAAGTTGTTCCGAGTACGCCAGCCACAACACCCTCCCACGTCAAAACCGGATTAGCCACTGGCAATACTTTTCGTTTGCCCCATTTTTTCGAGACCATATACTGAATCACATCATTGGCCTGCGTCAACGGAATCAAGAACAGGACCATCAATGCACCATACTGTGTAGCAATTCCAACATCATGACGCGTGATTTCTGGCATTTTAGCAAACAGAGCTAAATGACTTAAACCAAATACTAAAAGCATTAGCCCCCACTGCGTCATACTGACAGATTTTAAAAATCCTGCACTGCTTTTTTGAAATAGACGAGCGAGTGGCAGAAATAAGAATACATAGATTGGAATAAAAACAATAAACATGCCGTACCATCCAATATAAATCCAGTAAAAGTTGATAGGGATTGCAAGGTATGCCCAGATAAAAAGTCTACGGTCATGCTTACGTGTCTCGAGCATTGAAAAGTATTCGCGTAATGCTAAAAAACATAACACCATTAGTGACAACAATGAAACATTCGGATGGACTAAAAATGATAGTCCAAAAATTGTTGCCATCCCCCACCATAGCTTCGTACGGATCACTAATTCTTCATATTTATTTGCGCCCTTATTTTTCCTCTTTTGAAAATATGTTATAACTGATACAAGAAGACTTACTGCAATCAACACTAGAAATACTACATAGACGACATAAAATGTCGAATTCATAAAATACTCCACCAACATTTGCCCACACCCCTGGTATCAAACAGAAGGAGAGGATCCCCTTTGAATGAACGATTTGTCTACATCTTATTAACCGATACAGGTACTGTTTTTACAAAGACTATCAAAACGTACACGAAAGCTCCCTATAATCATTCTTCTCTCTCTCTCGATAAAGAGCTGACTCAATTATATAGCTTTGGGCGCAAAAAACCCAACAACCCTTTTCAAGCAGGTTTTGTCCAAGAAGATGTCCTTAACGGCACCTATAAAAAGTATCCTAATACAACATGTGCGCTTTATGAAATCCAAGTAAGCCCACGTCAATATCAAAAGATTGAGCGGATGATAGCATTATTTCAGAAAAACAATAAAAAGACGATTTATAATTTATTAGGTGTCTTTGGTGTTGCAGTAAAAGCTCCGTTCGAACCAAAAGGGTCTTATTTTTGTTCACAATTTGTTGCTGAAATTCTACATCGTGCTGGAATTCGCTTTTGGCCCAAGCTCCCTTCATTAGTTGAACCAAATGATTTTCGAACAATTTTATCGTCACACTTAGTCTATGAGGGATTACTACAAGAATATGTAGCACAAAAAAAGAGCTAGTTGACGAACAAATTAATTTCCAATGTATGGTTTCCTAATTACCGAAATGGTATACTATTCTAAATAATTGAACTTATATGGATGTGACCCAATGGAAGCTATCGATTCCTATACACAGATTCAAAGCGCTTGGTCCACTGTGCACTCTGACGCAAAAAAAGCTGCACGCATCAGCCAAAATATTCTAAATACTACTACTAAAAAAGAAAATGCACTTCTATATGCACAAGCTGAAATCACGCTTGCTTTTTGTCATGCCCATGAAGGGAAAAACGCAGAGGCATTAAGTCTCGTCAAACAAGCCCTGCAAGTCGTTGAACATTATCAATCTATCGAATGGATCGTCAACGCAAAACGAGTAATTGGATATGTATACTCTAGCTTAGGTGACCTGAAGCGTTCAGGGGATGCATTTGAAGAAGGTTTATATCTAATCAAGAAATATGATTTGCCAATTGACCCACACTATTTAAACAACCTTGGGTTTATTTATTATGAACTTGGGGAGTTTAAACAAGCACACAATCAGCTCTTAGAAGCACTAGCTGTGGCGCAAGAGCAACAGCATGATATTGTCCCTTTATTGCTATCGAACGTGGCAGATCTTCATCTACAGTTTGGAGAAATAGATGAAGCAGAAGAATTCAATAAACAAGCCTTTACAATACTTCAAACGAAAGTAGAAGATCGCAACTCATTGGCACATTGTCATAGTATCTTTGGATTGATCTCGAAACATAAAAGGCATTGGGAAGAAGCTTATGAATCGTTTGCACTCGCTTTAAAAATGTATCAAGAGCAAGATGCAAAGTATGCAGTAGCTACAATTCTGATTGATATGGGTGGTCTCTATTCAGATCAAGGCCACTACACACATGCATTAGAAAATTATAAAGAAGCATTAGAAATCGCCGAATCCTTAGAAGCAGTCTTATTAACTCAAGAAATCTTACAAAGGATGTCGGATGTCTATTATGCATCAGAAGAGTATAAAAGAGCTTACCAATATCTACTGCGTTATAACGAAGTGACTGAACAAATTAAAACAAAAGAAGTAAAAGATCAACTCTCTCGTTATATGACAGAAGCTCAAGTAGAACGCATGCAACGGGAAGCGGAGATCGAGCGATTGCAATTGAAGCGTGAGTCGGAAGAAGCTTCAATTCGAGCGCAAGTACTAGAAGACTCCTATCAAGATTTGAAGACTGTCAGTGAGATTGGTCGCCGTATCATCGCGAATCAAGAAGACGCAGAAGCGATGTATTCAGTTTATCTTGATTTAAATCGCTTGATGGATGCAGATATCTTCGGTTTATGTCTATACAATAAAGAAACCCAAGAAGTCGAGTACCGTGCATTTGTTGAACAGGGTACACTCCTTTCCCTTAGCAATAAAAGCATTCAAGACACCTCCAGTCTGTCAGTGCGCTGCATTCGGGAAAACCAAGAAATTCATATTAGAAAAGCTGTCGTAGACGAAGACTATACACCTCGAGAATCTGGCTTTCCGGATAAAAATCCGCGTTCTATCCATTTCTTACCGCTCAGCATGAATGATGAGACGATTGGCTCTATGACAGTGCAGAGTTATGAGCAAGATGCCTTTAGTGAACGTCAGATTGAAATGCTGCGGTTACTGGCTTTGTATCTATCCATTGCAATGAGTAATATGCTGAAGTCAGAAGAATTGCAACTTCAAACTCGTAAATTGGAACATCTGGCAAAGACAGACCCTTTAACAAACTTGTACAATATGCGCCACATGAAACAGTTACTTGCGCAGTCCATGGAGACGTACCATAAATCCAATAAGTCGTTCTCTATCTTAGTCATTGATTTAGATCACTTCAAAGAAGTAAACGATTCATACGGTCATAGCTGCGGTGATTTCGTTCTCCAAACACTCAGTCGGCACTTTCAGTCCTTCATCCGGCAATCGGACGTCACAGCTCGTTGGGGTGGCGAGGAGTTTTTAATGCTCTTGCCAAACACAGATTTACAAGATGCACGAAAGATTGGAGAGCGTTTACGTCAATCCATTGAAGAGCTCGAGATACGTTTCAATACGATTTCGATTCATATTACAGCAACGATTGGTATTGCTACGTATTCTTCAAAAGATTGGCATGTAGATGAACTCATTGAACGTGCAGACAAGGCACTTTATATTGGGAAAGAAGCAGGACGAAATCAAGTCGTGACCTATGGTAGTGAATAAAAAAGTGCTTCCCTAGTTTTTCTAGGAAAGCACTTTTTGTTTATGGCAGACGGTTCCCTGCTGCTTGGTAGATTGTATACCAATCTTTTCGCGACAGTGTGATTTCTGCTCCGGCAACGATTTCTTTGATCCGGTTCACTTTTGTCGAGCCTGCAACGACCTGCATATTGGCAGGATGGCGGAGAATCCACGCTGCTATAATCGCTGATTTTGTTACACCGTAATGTGTAGCAAGTTCTTCTAACACTTTATTGAGTTCAGGGAAACGTGGGTGATCCAGATATACCCCTTCAAAGAAACCAAACTGGAACGGTGACCAGGCCTGAATGCGAATGGATTGTTGTTGGCAATAGGTTAATACACCACCATCTCGATCTATGGCTCCTGAAAATTCCGTGTTGGCTTGAATTCCTGTAGTCAACAATGAAGAGTGTACAGGACTAAACTGTAATTGATTGATTTCAATTGGCTGATGTGTCGCTGCTTGCAACCATTCTAGTTGATAGCGGTTGAAATTACTTACACCGAATGAACGAACTTTTCCAGAACCTGCAAGCGTATCAAATACATCGGCAATCTCATCAAGCTCCATCAATGCATCAGGTCTATGTAGCATGAAGACGTCGATGTAATCTGTCTGAAGACGTGAAAGACTTGCATCTACTGATGATAAGAGGTGTTCTTTAGAACTATCATAATATCCCGCTCGAATAGAAGCTTTTGTTTGTAGCACCATCTTGTCACGCAACGATGGTTCGTTTTTGATGACGTTTCCGAATCGTGTTTCACATTCCCCGCGGGCATAAATATCGGCGTGATCAAATGTATGAATTCCTAACTCAAGTGCATGTTGTACCCATTCTGTCAGTTCCTGATCCGTCAACTCGTTGATGCGCATACAGCCCATTACAAATGGATTATCCTTCACTGCAATTCCTCCTTCATACGAAAAGACG
Source organism: Chryseomicrobium imtechense (assembly GCF_041475995.1). Taxonomy (NCBI): domain Bacteria; kingdom Bacillati; phylum Bacillota; class Bacilli; order Caryophanales; family Caryophanaceae; genus Chryseomicrobium; species Chryseomicrobium imtechense. The sequence continues at coordinate 175,074 of NZ_JBGOBM010000003.1, forward strand.
CTACTCTTTTCTTATTAGGAAAAGAATAGCGTACTCTTACAAAATATCCAACCAAATTTTTATAGCTGTCGCTAAAATTAGCCCTGCTAGAATCCATTGGAGGTATTTCGTATTCATTTTTTGACCAATTTTCGCCCCGAGTGGTGCTGCGAGAACACTTGCCACAATCATGACCGCTGCAGGTCCATAGAGGATCTGATCAGTTGCAATTTTTCCGATGGTAGAACCAATGGATGAAATAAATGTGATTGCTAAGGATGTTGCAATTGTCATTCGCGTTGGAATTTTTAAGACGACAAGCATGATCGGAACTAAAATAAATGCTCCAGCTGCTCCCACAATTCCTGCTGCAATCCCTACTATAAAAGCAAGCCCTGCAGCCAACCATTTCGAAAAGACAATTTCTTCGACTGGACGATCATCTAAGTTTTTCTTCGGTAAGAACATCATGATGACAGCCAAAGTCGCAAGTACCGCATATACCATGTTGATTGTACCTTCTGAAATTAACGTAGAACCGTATCCTCCAATAAAACTACCAATTAAAATAGCTCCACCCATATACGTAATCAGTGTTTTATTGAGATACCCACTCTTACGGTACGCCCAGACACCTGCAATTGTTGCAAAGAATACTTGGATGGCACTGATTCCAGATACTTCATGCGCTGAAAACGCTGCGAATCCTAGCATCGGTGGAATATAGAGAAGCATAGGATACTTGATAATCGAGCCTCCGATGCCGACCATTCCTGAAATAAATGAACCGATGAACCCGATTAAAAAGATGACAACGACAAATTCGATACTCATCTCTATTCCTTCTTCCCTTACGCTTTTTTAATCAAGAATGTAAGCACTTCTGATCCTTCTTGCACATCTAACAATTCATGTCCTCCTGAACGAGACCATGCAGTTAAATCTGCTTTGGCACCTTTATCCGTGACTACTACTTCTAGGATTTCACCTGACTCGATATCGTTCATCGCTTTACGTGTTTTTACAATTGGCATCGGACAAGCAAGTCCCTTTGCGTCTAGTGTTTTTGCTATACTCATGTATAAACTCCCCTCTTTAGCGGACAGCACAGCGGTTTGGTCCAATTTCCATCTCACGCTGTACTTCTAGATCCGGTGTGATTTTCCCCATGTTCATATGGCGAATATCTTGGTATGCATTTGGTTGTGGTGGTAAATTCTTTGTTACTAACTCACGAAACTCTTGCTCATCTTGAATGTTGAGTCCATGGTTGTCACGGAACAAATCACCTAAACGTTTTGCCACACTGCCGTCTTCATTCAGTTCTTCCATAATCATGAAATGGGCAGGTGCAACGAGTAAGTCATCCGTTAACTTTTGATAGCGAGCATAAAGTGATTCTCTTAAATCGCCTACCCAATCCTCTGCTAAACCAGCAAGGTCTGGACGGCCAATCGAATCGATAAAGAGGATATCTCCCGTCAACAGGTAACTTGCATCAATCACAAATGACGTCGACCCAATCGTATGTCCTGGTGAATAAAGAGCTTCTACTTCTACGGATCCTACTTTTACAGTAAGACCATCTATTAGATGTTCGAACCCAAAAACCACTTCTTCTGCATCTGCAGGTGGCAAGTAATATGTTGCTCCTGTTTGTTCTGCAATTTGGCGTCCTCCCGAGATATGATCCGCGTGAAGGTGAGAATCGAAAACGTGTTTGATTTCGAGTCCCTTTTCTTTTGCAAAGTTTAAGAATACGTCTGTCATACGCGTAGCATCCACTACTAAGGCTTCGCCGTTTGATAGGATCATATACGATAAGCAGCCTTTTCCTAAACGGACAAATTGATAAATCTCTCCACCTGAAGGTAAGTCTCCAAGTTTCACAGGTTCTAAATGTTCACTCCATGCTTTCATTCCACCTTCTAAATACGCGACGTCAACGCCTTCTTCTGATAGCATTTCGGCAACCATGATTGAAGAGCCTTCTTTTGCACAGACAACTAAGATATCACGGTCTGTTGGTAGGTCTTTTACTACCTCTTCCACTCCATCTAATAAATCAAAGTAAGGTACATTCAAGTACTGAATGTTGCCTCCTTCGATTTTCCAATCTGCGAACGCATCGCCGTTCCGTACATCTAGAATGAAAAGAGGTTGATTTTCTATAATTTTACGGGCAACTTGTTTTGCCGGCATTGCATGTACTGTCATTTACAAACTACCCCCAAGGTATATTTTTAATCAAAAAAATTTAGAACGTTAGTGTAACGTCAGCATCTTGTGCAAAGTCTAGGAAAGTTACAGCTCCACCGACTTCAATTCCATCTACGAAATGTTCTTTTTCTAGTCCCATTACGTCCATTGTCATTTGACATCCAATAAATTCAACACCAAGATCTTGTGCCATTTCAATCAATTCTGGAATGCTTGGAACATTCGCTTTTGCAAATCCTTCTGCAAAATGTTCTTTACCAGCTGGCATTTCAAGTTGTTGATTCCCTTGTTTATGAATTAAGTTCAATCCTTCGAACGTGAAGAAAATTTGGACTTCATGATCGGTAGCTGCTGCTGCAGTTGCAATGTTGAATACCTTGTATGCGTCGAATAGTCCACCGTTTGCTGCGATAATTGCTGTTTTTCTAGTCATTAAAAATCTCTCCTCTTTTATAGTGATGTTGTTTTTCCTTTATAGTCCCGCATTCCCGGAACAATATTGTATAAGTTTTCATATCCAGCTTTTGCGAGGATATTTCCTGCAATCGCACTTCGTCTTCCAGAATGGCAGATCAAATAGATGGTCTCATTTTTGGGAAGTTCTTGTGCACGTGTTTCAACGTCACCTAGCGGAATATGAAGAGCACCTGGAATATGTGCGTCTTTGAATTCTTGTTCTTCTCGAACGTCTAGTATTGTTAGTGAAGAATCGTTAAGTAGTTCTTCAAAAGATAAAAGTGAGATTTCCGGAATCTCAATCGTTTCCTCCACTTCACCTAGGCCATCTTTTTTTAAGTAGTGGCGTAATGTTTCTCCTTCAGTATCTGTACCGAGATACAGGTGTCCAGAACTTTTTGCCCAAGCTTGCAAATCAGCAGTAGAGCCTTTATCTGTTGCTTGTATTTCTAGCACTTCGCCTGTTTGAAGGTCTTTCATTGCTTTGCGTGTTTTGACTATTGGCATTGGACAAGCCAGTCCTTTTGCGTCCAACACGAAATCTGTGTGAATCATAACGAGCCTCCCTTATACCTTAATGGGTATATTTTAATTGAAATAAAAAAGAATTTTATATACCCCACTAGGTATATTAAAGTGTATGCGACAAAATGTCAACCTATGCATTTTACTAAAAAAAGCTGCCCTTTTGAAAGGACAGCTAGGAGTATTACTTCTCTTCTTTATTAAACCAAAGTTCGTCTTGATCATCGACATCGCCATTGTAATTGATGAGAATCTCTTCTCCTTCAGCAATATCCGTATACGCATAAAAATCAAACGTTTGGTTGTCAAAATTGATTTCATACGTCGCATTTGGTGTATACGAATGATTAAACAGCATCCCGTATCCAAGCAAGATCGCAGAACGGCCAATCCCATATTCAAATGCATAGTCTGCAAGATGCGTTTTTTCAATATACTGATGTTCTTCATTCGGATAGGCTAAGACCGGGGCTTGATGGAACAATGTACCCTTTGTGATCGTTTGTTTTGCAAACACGCCTCTGTTCATTTCACCTTCGCCTAATGGAGACCATTTAATTTCAATCATACAAGTACCTGCTTTTCCTAGATTTGTCTTCCCTACTGTACCACGTTCGTTCAATTGAGTCTAAATCTTAAAAAATCGGGTATAGAAAAGTACTTTGTTTTTGAGGAGCGAATGCCAATGATGAAATTAGTACGAGACAAATGTCCAGAACTGAAGACGGAAAAGCCTGAAAGGTTAAGAGGAACAGCTTATCGAGTTGCTTTGAAACAACGCCTTCTTGCTACTGCAGAAAATTACCAAAAAGCTGAGACAGACCGGAAGGCTGTTCAAGAACTTGTTGATTTAGTTGAGCTTGTTCACGCACTACTTCCCGCTCATAATATGACATTTGAAGAACTTGAAATGGTACGCAGACGTAAAAAAACAGAACAAGGTGCTTTTGATCAAGGACAAGCTATACCTAACACAAGCCTCGATTCCTAACTTTGGAAACGGGGCTTTCTCGTTGTCACAGTTCCTTCAAATCCTAGTCCATTTCTAAGCCCTGAGAAGCGTATAGACAGCGAAGAATCCGTATAATAAGGAGTAAGAGGTGAAGCCAATGAAAACGCTCCAAGCGTGGGCCTTTCAATATCGAACGGTACTATTCATTCTATTTCTTCTTACAGGCGTTTTAGCCGCAGCTATTATTGTACAAAGCTATGCTATCGTGCAAGTAGTCGATGGTGTATTTGTACAGGACGTCTCTTTTGAAGAAATTAGTTTTTTTCTTGTCATTCTAGTTGGAGCATTGCTCACTCGTTCAGTAGTAAACTACAGCAATGCTCGTTTAGGCCTACACTTATCATTAACTGTCCGAAAATCGATACGTAACGACTTATTATCGAAATGGACAAAACAACCAGTATCTGAAAAAGGACGCAATCAAACTGGAGAAAAATTAACGACATTAATTGATTACGTGGATCAGCTTGATCCTTACTTCAGAGAATATGTTCCGCAAGTGATTAAAACAACGATTGTTCCTTTGGCAATTTTAATTAGTGTATTTATAGTGAATCCTAACAGCGGATGGATCATGTTGATCACCGCTCCATTTATACCGATTTCGTATATTTTAGTTGGTTTAAAGACACAACAAAAATCCGACCGCCAATTGGCAGAGCTCTCATTCTTTTCTGGGAAGTTTTTAGACATCTTGCAAGGACTTCAAACCTTAAAGCTTTTCGGACGCGGCAAAGAACAGGCTACTGTTCTAAAAGAAACCAATGCGGGCTTTCAAAAAACGACGTTGTCGATTCTGAAAATCGCTTTTGCTTCCTCGTTCTTTATTGAACTGATCATCACATTGGGAATTGGATTGCTAGCTCTAGAGATCGGCTTCCAGATGCTCGTGTTTGAAACGCTCGCATTTGCTCCAGCATTTTTTGTATTAGCAATTGCGCCTGAGTACTACAACTCCTTGAAAGAGCTTGGGGCCGCATTCCATACAGGTCGTGGGAGTTTAGCGGCTGCCGAAAAATTAAAAGAAGAATTGGATGCTAAAGAGAAATCTGTGAAGTGGGGCTCATCACCTCTCCGCTATCCGGTTCGTTTAGATTTAAACAAGGCTACTTACTCATATGGTGGTGAATTTACCTTACAAATTGATGCACTTGAAGCACTACCGAATGAACGGCTCGTTATTATAGGCCCTTCAGGACAAGGGAAAACGACACTCCTTGGCGTTTTAGCCGGACTTTATGATCCACTTACTGGAGCAATAGTGGTAAACGGAAAGGAACGCAATACAGTCGATGAGTCCAGTTGGTGGGATCAGACAACGTATATCTCTCAACATCCTTATCTATTTTCAGGGACAATCCGCGAAAACATTGAGATGGGTACTGTTTCATCCGATGATGAATTGAAGCACGCTATTGAAGCGTCCGGTTTAACAGAACTGATCAGCACCCTTCCACAAGGTTGGTCAACAGCGGTTGGTGAAGGCGGGCGCGGATTATCCGGTGGCGAAAAGCAACGAATTGCTTTAGCCCGCTCCTTTCTCAAGAAGCCCGCTCTCGTCTTTTATGATGAACCGACTATCGGTCTTGATGTGAAAACCGAGCGTATCCTATCACAATCGATGGAGAGCCTTTCTGAAACGGCCACTGTGATAACGGTTGCCCACCGCCTACCAACCATTCGGAAAGCTGATAAAATCGCTGTGCTTGAAGACGGTCGTCTTGTTGCTTTTGGGCCTCCTGAACATGTGATACGCGAAAATGCTTATGCGGCTTCTTTATTAGAAGGAGGCGATGACGTATGAAAGAACTAATTAGCTTACTGGCAGAAGAACGAAAAGATGTAGCGATTGCCATAGCTCTAGGAGCAGTTAGTGGATTAACATCCATTGCGTTGTTTGCTCAAAGTGGTTTTTTGATTTCTCAAGCTGCATTGTCCCCACCGTTTTATACGATTTTAATTTTAACTGCATTTCTTAAGTTGTTTGGAGCGGTGAAATCATCCAGTAAATATTTTGAACGCTTGATTTCGCATCGCGTGACGTTTCAAGCGCTCAGTCGTATTCGCGAGCACTTCTTTGCACAGCTGAGTCCCCTAGTGCCGCAAATTTTCACACGCTATCGCAGTGGTGACTTACTCAGCCGCTTTGTGAGTGATGTCGAGATTATTCAGAATTTCTTCTTGCGCGTGGTCTATCCACCACTTGTCACGGCTGTCGTATTTTTAGCGACCGTGTTTTTCACGTTGTTCTTCTCAATCTGGTTAGCTCTCGTTATGATTCTCGGGTTTCTGCTTGTCGCCCTTGTCATACCGGCACTATTTTCCGAAAGACTAAGAAGAAATGATGTGTTAGTGAGACGGGCGGCTGTTGCTACAGAAGCCGCGGAGTACATTGCCGGATTTCGGGAATTGAAATTGCACAATCAAGTGAAACAAAAAGAACAGGCAGTGCAACAAGCACAAGAGGCGTATATACGCGAACAACGTCAAGTTGGAAACGTGCAATTGTGGAGTCAGACATTAAATGCTTCTGTTGCTTCCTTAACAGCGTTTGGTATATTAGCTGTCGGTGCTTACTTAGTAGCACAAGGTGAATTGAATGGGCTGTTTTTAGCCATGCTGACACTTGTTGCATTGACGTCGTTTGAAACCGCCGTACCGATTGCCGGTGTGCCAGGACATCTTCATGAAAGTCGTCAGGCACTGAACCGACTTCAAGTGGTCGTAGATGAACAACCGCCTCACCACTATGAAAAGTTAAATCAAGCGTCTGCGTATTCACTTCATGTACAAAATGTAAACTATCTTTACCCAGAAGCCGACCGATTCACTTTAAAAAATTTGGATCTGGAATTGATAGCTGGAACACGGACGGCATTAGTAGGGGCTAGTGGTTCTGGTAAATCGACACTTCTTCAATTACTTGCAGGCATGGCATTTCCAACGAGTGGAGACATTCGTGTGAATCACCAGTCTCTCACCGCTCTTGACCCTGAATCCTTATGGAATGTGATGGGTGTTCAGTTACAAACTAGCCATTTCTTCTACGGAACAATTCGAGAAAACTTGGCGATTGCAAACCCGAACGCACAAGACCAAGAACTTCAGGACGCTCTCGAAAAGGCGCAGTTCATAATTGAACTCGATGAACCAGTGTTTGAACGTGGGGAGAACTTATCAGGTGGAGAAAAACAGCGATTAGCACTAGCTCGTCTGTTCCTCACGAAAAAAGCGATTTACCTTTTCGACGAACCCTTTACAAGTCTAGATTACAAAACAGAAGAAAACCTAACAAACGAACTCTGGAAACATAGTGAAGGATCCACAGTTGTATTGGTTAGTCATAAACTTTCTGGACTCGAGCAGATGGATCAAATCGTCGTACTCGATCACGGACGGATTGTGGAGAAAGGCACCTACGATTTGTTAATGAAACAGAAAGGCGTTTTCTATGAGATGAAGCAAATTGAAGACACTATTCTATAAAAAAAGCTGTCCTTCTGTCGAAGGGCAGCTTTTTACTTTCCAAATAATTGTTCAATCAAATCTTCAGGAGGAAGCGGTCGACTGTAATAATAGCCCTGGAAGACATCGCACCCAAGTTCCCGTAACTGATGAACTTGATAAGGTGTCTCTACCCCCTCAGCAACAACTGTCATATCTAAGTGATGGCCTAAAGAAATAATCGTGGCGATGATAGCGCGCCCTTCCTTCGTCGATAGTTTATCTGTAAATGCTTTGTCGATTTTAATATGATCAATCGAAAAGTTCTGTAAGTAGCGAAGCGAACTATAACCAGTCCCAAAGTCGTCCATTGCAATGCGTACTCCTAACGCTTTCAAGTCACGTAGTATTTCCGCTGCAATGTCTTCTTGCATAGCAATTGTCTCTGTGATTTCAAGCATCAGACAGCGGGGTCCCAATCCAGTTCGTTTTAAAATTGCTTTGATTTTTTCTTGAAGATCGGCTTGATAGAATTGACGAAGAGAGAGGTTGACAGCTATAGGAGTTGCCGGAAAACCTTTCTTTTGCCACTCTGCATTTTGGCGACAAGCTTCTTCAATCACCCATTCGCCGATCTGTACGATAGCACCTGTTTCTTCAGCAATCGGAATGAAGACATCTGGGGGAACCATGCCAAGTTCAGGATTGTTCCAGCGAATCAATGCTTCAATTCCATGAATCTTATTTGTATTTGCATGATATTGTGGTTGATAGTATAAAACAAATTCTTTATTTTCGAGTGCTTGATGCAAAAGATTTTCCATGCGTAAATCAGAATGTGCTAATCCTTCAATGTCTGAACTATACAGTTTAAATGTATTTCGTCCGTACTTTTTGGCGTGATACATCGCATGATCTGCTGCCCGAATCAACTCCTGTTGTTCCTTCCCATGTCGTGGGTAGAAGCTTATACCTACACTAGCTGTCAAAATAGTGGAGAATCCATCGATATCATACGATTTCGTCAGCTCGGAGATGACCTCTACAGCCATCAATTTAATGGCAAGTTCGGATTCCATCGGTGTGAGAATAGCAAATTCATCGCCTCCATAGCGAAACACTTGACCACGATCTCCAATGACAGCTTTCAACCTCTCCGAAAAAGAAGTGATCAACCGGTCACCTGCTTCGTGCCCTAAATGGTCATTGATGAATTTAAAGCGATCAAGGTCTACAATCCATTAGGCAAACTCTTGCTCAGTGGATGGGTCTACCTTTTGCTTTAGTTCTTCGTTGAAAAGACGTTGGTTTCCTAAACCCGTCAAGCTATCATAGTATGCCATATAATGCATCATTTCTTGATGTTTTTTGAGCAGTGTGATGTCTTTACCAAAAGTAGCGTTTGCAAATCCTGTTTTGAAAAATGCGTTTCAAATGCGTGCGTCTGATTCGTGTTTTCCATACCTACCCACCTTTTAATTGCCAACTTGAAAGAATTTTCAGTCTCCTAATTATATCAAAGGATAGCTGATTTGTAGCAAATAGAAGATAAATACATAAAAAAAAGGCCTGAAGATGTCAGACCTTAGGTACTAGAGACTAAACGAGAGTAGTTGTTCCATACATAAAGTAAGATGATTTTGTATCCGCTTTGATTGTGTACATGGCTTCATCTGCGAAACGAATCAGTTCTTTCTGATCTTGGGTATGGTCTGGATAGACAGCAATCCCAAGGTCTACTTTAAATTCAATAGTGTATCCATTAATTACACAAGGCTCTTCAAAAACTTGAACGATACGCTCTGCAATTCGAATTGCATCGCTTTCTTTAATCAATTCGGGTAACACAATTGCAAATTCGTCTCCTCCAAGACGTGCGACGGTATCAACTTCCCGGACTGATTGCTCTAAACGGCGTGCTATCTTCACGATAACTTCATCGCCGACTTCATGTCCATAGGTGTCGTTGATTCGTTTAAAATTTCGTCCGTCCAGTAAAATCAGCCCAACACGTTCTCCATGACGACTTGCATGTCGAAGGGCCATGTTTAATCGATCTTCGAATAGGCGGCGGTTCGGAAGACCTGACAAATAATCATGAAAAGCCATTTTAGCAAGCTTCTCACGATATTCCATTCGTTCAGATATGTCACGTGCAGAAGTTACGACTTGGGTCACTTGCCCATCTTTTAAAACGGGAGTCGCAATAATTTCCATCCAAATAAAGTGACCTTGTTGATGACGGTGTTTCACTTCAACTGTAATGGGTTTCGCCAGCAGTGCGACTTCTTCAAATGATTGCACAATTCGATTTTTATCTTCATCAGCTAGAAATTCACTAAAATGATGACCTAAATAATCTGATGGTTGGAATCCCACAATTTCTTCACTGGAAGGAGACACATAATCAATAATTCCTTCAGGACTAATTAATTTAATTACATCTAATGAGTTTTCTGCAATGAGTCGATACCGCTCTTCGTTTTCTCGGAGTTTTTGTTCTAACTGGTACTTCTCAGTGATGTCTTTTACAATCGCTAAAATATACAAACATGTTCGGTCTTCATTTAAGACAGGGTAAAGGGTAGTGTCTCCGATAAATTTGCGGGTAGGATTAACAAGTTCATGAATAAACTTTACGGGTTCTCGTGAAGTAGCTACTTGCATGTACTGGGCATGAAGAAGGTCAGCTTCTTCTTTATTTGAAATGACTTCTTGCAGAGTTTTGTTGATTTTTGATTCATCAAACAACAAAATATCTTTTACAGCTTGGTTAATATATTGGTAGGAAATTCCTCGTGGCTCTACTTTCATTAAAAACACCAAGTCATCGACATAGTCAAATAAGCGTATCATTTTTAATCCTTCAGATAGATACGAATCGAAGAATTGTTGCATACCCATTTCCCCTTTTCCCAAAAAAACAATAATTGGTTTGATTATATACTATATACCCTTTAAAAATCGAATTTTTCGCAAATAAAGTGAGTATTTTGTGACACATTCTATTATATTTATGATTATTACCATAGAAATATGCGCAACAAAGCCCTTCTTCCTTTATTTTGAAGAAGGGCTTCATTTATTCCCATTCATAAAGCTGTTTCAAGTTTGATTGAACCTCTTCAATGGTTTTCGCCTGCATAGGTTTCTTTAACCAACGATCCACAAAGTACAAGGCATCTTCTACAGGAATCGCATATTTGATTTCTCCAAAGTCACCACCAGTTTGCGTGATGATCCCAATAACCTCTCCAGTCGATCGGTCGAATAAAGGTCCACCACTACTTCCTGGGCCGACTTGTCCGTCAAATTGGATGAACTGATTGTAGGATGAAGCGGAATCCATCTCTAAATTGCGTTCTCTTCCTGTAATGTATCCTAATGATGCAGTATGCTCTAAACCGTATGGTGCACTAATTGTTAGGATAGGAGTTCCCACAGGGATTACAGCTTCACGGTCAATAGCTAACCCTATTTCTCCTGTATAATCCGGTACTTTGACCAGTGCAATATCCATATACTCAGAAATTCCAACAATTTCGCCTTCTGAATAATGACCATACGCATTCCAGACCTCTACTTCGGTCCCATCCAATGTAACATGCGCATTCGTAATCACATACCCCTCATCCCCGTAAAGGAAGCCCGAACCCATCCCTGTTTCCGTATAAATCGTAACGACTTGGGGAGAAAGTGATTTGATTAATGCACTATAGTTATCGGATTGACTAGTGGTAGTCCCTGCGACAGCAGGCTTACTGGTAGTACTTTCGGCTTCTGACTGATTAAAGTAGAATCCAGAGAGATTAAGCCCGAGTAATACGCCTATGACAACCAATGACGTTGATTTGAGAAAAGGTCTAAGCTTGCCTTGTCTCGTTGTCTGTTCAATTTCCATTCGGTTTCCTCACATTCATTCTGTATTCATGTTTTGTTGCATTCGATTTAGCCACTCACTAGTTCCATCTCCAAATAACGGTCGGTTCTGCAAATAATTCGCCACTTCCGGATCATGTGGGTTTTCTATGAGTTGCTTCAACAGTAAATTGTCTTGTTGCAGGAGTAGAAGGCGAACCCCTTCTGTCTGGGTACTAGTGATTTCTTCAAGGAGACGAACAGCTTCTTCAAGGTTTCCTTTACCTGCTTCTAGCATAGCTCGCTCTTGTTGAATTTCCTCTTGCGTTCTAGTAATATCCGTTCGTTCAAGGAGATTCAAGAGTTGCTCTGCTTCCTCGAAATTCAGTTCATTCTTAAACAATCTATAACAATGTTCCATAGCTTGGATATACATAGGCAAATACAGTTTCTCTTTTAGCACATCCAGTTGTTCTTGCCAGTCTTCAAAATGGTTCGTTGACGCTTCCATTCGACTTTCCGCGGAAATCGTCAGTTGTTTTTGATAGTCAGCAATGATGACACGCTGGATTTCCTGATTTTCTGACATTCCATAGAGTGCTCGAAAATCTTGCTCCAATTGAGTTGTATCTTCTTCTAACAACCACTTTTGTAGCTGTTCCACGCCACCTTTTCGTGTTAATTCAGTCACAAGCAGTTGACCGTATGTATATAAACTAACACCATTTAGCTCTGTAGTGGCCCGGCTCCCCCGTTTATGAACCTCTTCTAATGGCAGATCTTGATAGGCATCAAATGGTCCAAGTGGAAGCGTTCCTGTCACCATATCAGCAAATCCTTCTTCTAACCAAATGGGAATAAGAAGAGCTTCACCGGTTTCTTCAAGCTGATACTGATGAATGCGATAGTGCGCATACTCATGAATCAAGATTTCCTTCCAGTATGTATTGTTGTCATGGATATGCATGCGTTCTGTGATACTTGTATAGAACCCGCCTAGCATGTCACCATCCCCAAGTAATTGCAGGGTAGAAGCATCCCGGTGGAGCTCAATCTGTGGTTTTTCGTCTGCTTCTAGTTTTGGGAGGTACATATCTAAACGTTCTTCTATAAGTGGCATCATACGTTCAATTTCCGAAATCTTATCTTTGTTTTCAGAAGTAACGTAATAGGTAGCGTAGACGCCTTCAATTTCTTCTAGATTATCTTGCAGGTCTTTGTAGCCTGTCCATTTACCGAACCAGCCGATTTTGGCAGCTGCATCTTCTTCCGGCTCTCCAACTTCAATGGCAAATGCATTCGCGAACGCGAGAACAACAATACTGGCTCCGAGTGTCAGTGATAATGCAAAGAGCCCCGATGCCGCAAGTCTAGACGGGATGAAGAGTTTCGGTAATCCTTTGTTAACGAGCGCGACAATAGAAAGGATAAAAAATGCAAAGGGAATCAGCCACAAACCAATTGCCCAGAGCATTCCGGTGACTGCGTCATGCTGAAAAATGAGCCAACCGCTCGCCGCTAAAAACATGAGACCTATTAGAAGTACTATTATATTTGCTGCTAGTTTCTTCACTTCATCCCTCCTTACGTTTGAGTTATGTTCGGCTTTCTTGAATCATACGTAACCATTCTTCGGTGCCGTCCCAATAAAGCGGTCTTTCTTTAATGATTTGAAGTGCTTCTGGATGAAAGGGATCTTCTAAAAGTAACTTGTATACGTGTAAATTCATTTCTGTAACTTCATCTCGTTCCTCAAGACTTTGTGACTCCAATGATTGTTCTAATTGTGTAATTGCGCTTTCTAAATCTCCTTTACCTGCTAGAAGACGCGCAAGCTTTTGCTGCTTTTCTGTTGTTGTTGCAAATAAATGAATGGACTCCCACTCATTCAGTATTTCTTCTGCTTCTATAAAATTTAATTCATTAAGAGCTTTATTGTATAGCAACTCCAAAAAATAAGGATGCATCTGAAAATAGTTTGTTTCTTTAAAATTCAACAAAGCAGTCTCCCATTCGTTTGTGGTAATTTTATTGAGGTTCAAATGTGCATTCATATAAGTATCTGCACTCTTTTCAAACGCATTTAGTAATGCAACTTGTGTTTCCGTGGTATCATCCACATCATAAATAGTACGGATTTCTCCCTCAATAACTTTACTATCGCTTTCTAGTAACCATTTCTGGAATTGTTTTAATGGCACCGTATGTAGTAATTCAGTCGTGATAACATGACCGTAGGTATAGACGTCTTTACCCTCTCTCAGGTTCTTATACTGTAAATCACTATCACTCGCCTCGCTTAACGAGATTTCCTTGAAATTTTCAACGTCCATAAAATAAAGATCAGCGGATACCATTTGAGCAAACCCTTCTTCTAACCAATGCAGCGTATCGACCATTCCACCCGTTTGTTCAAGTTGGTAGCTATGAACGCGGTAGTGAGCATATTCATGAACAAGCACCTGCATCCAATCTTCAACACCGATGTGCACATGCATTCGTCCAGTTAATTTCGAAAACACACCTGCTGTATGAGGGCCCATTTCCATCACTGATAGCGTAGAGGCGGACTCATGAAGTTCGATCTCTGGCTTTTCATTTGTTTTAACTGCGGGTAAAAAACGATCTAGTTGTGCTTCCATTGCCGGATACAGCTCTTCAATCTCTTCAATTTTATTCTCTGTTGCTTCAGTAACGATATAGATGGCGTGTTCACCTTCTACTTCATATGTATCTTGCTGCATCCCCTTTATCCCTGCAAGTTGCCCATACCAATTGAACTTATCCACTGCTGTAAACTCACGGTCGGTATCAAACAATACAAAGCTGTTCGCAGCAACTAGTACCACAATCAAGAATCCAGCTACACTGGCACTTAGTAAGTTCCCCAAAGCTCCTACTCTTGATTGAATCCCGAATGCAGGAATTTTTCCTATGAATAGAGCGGTAATGGATACGATCCCCAGAAAAAATGGTACCAAAATTAATAAAACGCCTACAAATAGACCCATCCAAGCATCCTGCGAAAAGATAATCCATCCGCTCAGTGCTAAATAAGCGAGTAGACCGACAACAACTAAACTTCCCTTTAGTAATGTTTTCACTGTTCTTCCTCACACCCCTTATTGCTAAGTATATACGATGCAACATGGAAATTGTTTCAATTTTTCCATAAAAAAACACCTTCGCAGGGAAGGTGTGAACTAACGCAATATGTGTAAACAAAAATCTAAATCTGCTTCTAAGTGTTCTTTCATCAACCGCTCGGCTTCATTTGGTTGATGTGATTCAATCGCAGAACAAATCGCGTCATGTTCATCAATCAAAAATGGACGCTTTTGATACACAACTGTTTTTCTAAACAAGTAAATGATAGACTGCATACGCTCAATCGTATCTACCATCACCGGATTGTTGGTTGCTTGCACGATAATGTCGTGAAACCGTGCATTGGCTTCCATCACTTCTTCTGGCGTTCCTTCGCGACCGATTGTCACACATTGGCGCAGCTCTTTTCGAAGCTCTTCATTCAAATAGGTTGCTGCGATGCGTGCTGCGTAGCTTTCCAAAAGAATACGTACTTCAAATAGATTTCGCAGATCCGTATCTGTCGGATTGGTAACACGTTTTTTTTGAATTAATCCTTCTTGTTCGAGCTTTCGAATCGCTTCTCGAACCGGAGTGCGGCTTACACCAATTTCGTCCGCTAGTTTTTCCTCCACGAGTTTCGTTCCTCGCTCTAACTCACCTGTTAAAATCTGATCTCGAATATATGTGTAGGCCTGACTATAAGCCAATGTTGATTTTAAGGTCATACTTTTCGACTCCTCACGTTCCTAAACCTCTTCTTTCCTAAGTATAGAGTGCTTGTCCACCAATTCCCAGTGATAATTTTGTATACATTTAATTATTTTTTGTATACAAAATAAAATATATTGTGTACAATAACTTCAATTGACAGATAATTTGAGGAGGAATTTCAGTGAATATCGGATTTATTGGTCTTGGAATCATGGGTAGACCGATGGCGAAGAACTTACTGAAAGCCGGTTATAACGTAACTGCTTTTGATATAAATGTAAGCGCTATCGAAGAAATGCAAGTATCAGGTGCAAAAGGAGCGAACTCTCCAAAAGAGGCCGCACTAGGGAACGACATTATCTTTACGATGCTGCCAAACGGAAATCATGTACAAAGCGTTTTATTTGATACGAATGGTGTTTTCGAAAGCGCTTCCGAAGGGGCTATCGTGATCGATATGAGTTCAATCTCGCCGGTCACATCACGCGAGATTGCTGCAAAGCTTGCTGAGCGCTCGATTGGATTCTTAGACGCACCTGTTAGTGGCGGAGAACCAAAAGCAATCGACGGAACACTTGCCATTATGGTCGGTGGGAAAGAACCTGATTTTGAACAAGCATGCCCAGTACTTGAAGCTATGGGAAGTGTTGTAACACACGTTGGAGATACAGGGAGTGGAACGACTGCTAAGCTTGCCAATCAGATTTTAGTCAATGTACACATTGCCGCAATGTCTGAAGCATTGATCTTAGCTGCAAAGGCTGGTATCGATATCGATAAGATGTATCAAGCCATCCGTGGCGGTCTTGCTGGAAGTGCTGTCCTCGATGCCAAAGTACCACTTATCTTAGAACGAAATTTTGTAGCTGGTGGACGAATCGATATTAACGCTAAAGACTTAACAAACGTTATGGAAACTGCGCATGAGCTTGCTGTGCCGCTACCTCTTACAAGCCAAGTGCTGGAAATGCTCCATTCTATGAAAGCAGACGGAAAGGCAGCAGATGATCACGGCGGTTTAATTCAGCACTATGAAAAATTAGCGAATTTTACAGTTGGTGAGACAAAATGACAACAAAAAATTTAGCACAGACACTTGCTACTTATCCGACTGTTGCTAGTGAACAAGTAGATACTCTATTTGAAAAGGCCTTTGCACAACTCTCTCACAAAATCATCGTGTTAGATGATGATCCAACAGGTGTGCAGACTGTCCATGGTGTTTCGGTTTATACAGATTGGTCCGAGGATTCGATTCGTGCCGGATTCGCAGAAGACAACCGTATGTTTTTCATTTTAACGAATTCTCGTGCATTCACCGCTCAAGAGACAACAACGGTGCACACAGAAATTGCTGAGCGAGTTGAAGCGATTTCAAGAGGAACGAACACTCCATACCTGTTGATCAGTCGTGGAGATTCAACTCTACGAGGCCACTACCCTCTCGAAACACTGACTTTAAAAGAAACAATTGAGAGACAAGGCACTACGACAATGGATGGTGAGATCTTGTTGCCGTTCTTTGAACAAGGGGGCCGCCTCACTGTCGATGACATTCATTATGTCGTACAAGGAGATGAAATGATTCCTGCGGGTGAAACGGAGTTTGCAAAAGACCGTACTTTTGGCTATCAAGCGAGTCACTTAGGTGCGTATATCGAAGAAAAAACAGCGGGTGCTTTTACGAAAGACCAAACCGTTTCCATCACACTAGAAGAAATTCGCACACTTTCAATCAATGCTATGGTTTCAAAATTGATGAGTGTACACGACTTCCAAAAAGTTGTCGTGAATGCATTAACAGAGCAAGATGTGAAAATCTTCAGCATTGCGCTTCTCCGTGCTCTGGCGGAAGGAAAACAATTCTTATACCGAACTGCTGCTACTTTCACAAAAGTGATTGGCAATATATCTAGTCGTCCTCTACTTACAGCAGAGGAATTAACAGATGCCACGTCTACACGTGGCGGATTGATTATGGTTGGCTCGCATGTTCAAAAGACAACACAGCAACTAGATGCTTTACGTTCTTTAAAAGACCTCGCGTTTATTGAACTTGATGCACACCTCGTGCAGGATGCTGCTATCTTTGCACAAGAAGTGGAACGCGCACGCACAGTAGCTGAAACGTTTGTCGCGAGTGGGAAAACGGCTGTCGTCTATACAAAACGCGAACGCCTCGATCTAGGTCCAGGCATGGAAGAGGAAGAACTTAAGCTCTCCGTTCGCATCTCAGAAGCCGTGACATCCATTGTTCATGATTTTGCTCACACACCACGCTATTTGATTGCCAAAGGGGGCATCACATCAAGTGATATTGGAACGCGCGGTTTAGAAGTAAAGCGAGCAACCGTTGCTGGTCAAGTCGCACCGGGCGTTCCGGTGTGGACGACTGGAGAGGAAAGTCGATTCCCACACTTGCCGTATATTATTTTTCCAGGCAATGTCGGATCAGTGGATACACTAAAAGATGTCGTAGAAATGTTGGAGAATCACGTAAATTAAAGGGGGAAATTCAGTATGCTTACAGGGAATTTATTGATCGTTGTGTTTTTAGCGGCTCTCGCTGCGCTGTTCTTTTTAATTTTGAAAGTAAAGCTTGAGCCGTTTTTGGCGCTCGTTGGGGTGGCGTTAGCAACAGGTCTCATCATTGGTATGCCATTGAACGAAGTCGCGGCTACTGTTACTACCGGTTTCGGTAATACACTCGCCGGCGTTGGTATTTTGATTGGTCTTGGTGTTATTTTTGGTCAATTTTTAGGCGCTTCAGGTGCAGTAGAGAAAATTGCAGCTGCGGTCCTTCGTTTGTTCGGAGTTAAAAAATCTCCTGCCGGACTTGCTCTAACAGGTACAGCGGTATCTATCCCTGTATTCTTTGATGCAGCGTTTGTCATTTTAAGCGGATTGATTCGTAGCCTTGCGACAAAGACAGGAATCTCCGTCGTTTCCTTCGTCACTGCGCTAGGTGTCGGTTTGATTGTATCGCACAATATGATTGCGCCAACTCCAGGTCCTTTAGTAGTTGCTGAAAATACGGGTGCAGAGTTAGGTTTCTTCATTTTATACGGCTTGATCGTCGCGATTCCAGCAACGCTTGTCGGTGGTTATTTATACGGAATGTTTATTGGTAAACGCATCCAACATTCAGGAGATGTAGAAGAAATCGAAGTGGATCCTGCAGATGCACCGAAAAAAGAAATCGGCACAGGGTTAAGCTTCTTCCTACTCGGTTTACCAATCATCTTGATTCTACTGAACACATTATCAAATCTTTGGTTCCCTGAAACGACACTCTCAGCTGTATTAGGATTTATTGGGGAAAAGAACGTTGCCCTCTTTATCTCGGTTGTTGTTGCTTTGATTGTTTTACGCCCATACATTGCTGTGAAGAGCGAGCGTCTGTACACGGAAGCTATCAGCTCAGCTGGTGTCATCATTTTGATCACAGGTGCAGGTGGTGCGTTCGGTGCAGTAATTAATAAAAGTGGGATTGGCGATCACTTGATTGCAACGATGCAAGACTGGAGTATTCCAGTGCTTTTACTCGCATTCATTTTCTCTCAAATTTTACGGGCATCCTTAGGATCTGCAACAGTAGCATTGGTGACTACTTCAAGTATCCTAGGGCCAATGATTGGCGAACTCGGAGTATCTCCAATTCTTCTTGGACTTGCAATCTGTGCGGGCGGTATCGGCCTCTCATTACCAAACGATTCCGGTTTCTGGGTTGTGTCTCGATTCGGGAAATTGACAGTTACACAGACATTACAAGCTTGGACGTTAGGTGGATTTATTGCCGGTGTCACAGCCCTCGTAACCGTCTTCATCTTAAGTCTGTTTGCAGGCTTCTTGCCAGGACTGTAAACAAAAACCACGTCGCAGTTGACGTGGTTTTTTTATGGTGTATAGATAGAGGATTCAGATACAAGTTCATCTTCAAGCACATACGGGTGTGTTTCTAAAAGAATGATTTGAAGTCTTTCAGGCATTTTCTTTAATTCATAAGCACAAATCAAAGGAAATTCTAAATCATTCACTGCATTGTCTACAATCGTCTCGAATTCCTCTATCAAATGGAGTGGTTCATTGATACTCTCCCATTCCACATGAGCCCAAGACCGGAATGGTTGTTCACTCTCAACAAACGGGGAAACCATTTCAGTAAAATAATCTTGGATAGCAGGTGGGTTATAACTGCCACTTGACCAGTAAAAATGCAGACTGTTTACATAATGGATTTGCTCGAGTTGTTTAGTAGAATACTTTCTTTTCACTTCTTTTTGAATTTGATTTGCTACACGCTCGTTTTCAACAAGTAAGACATGCTCTCCATTTCGAATTCCATCTTCGATAAATTGATACAACTCTCGAAAGTAATTATCGTCTCCAGTGAATGCGTAAAGAATATGAACGTTTCGCTTTTCATCAACTAGCTGTTGAACAGTTGATTTCATAGGTTTTCCAACTCTCCATGAGGATTCCGAGACAAACGTCTAGTTTCGACGCAGGAAATTAAGAAATCTTGATTTTTTTGCAATAACAGCTGTTTCCCACCCATCATAATCCCCATCTAGCTCAAGAGCTTTTTGTAAAAGAGGGAGTGTCGTATCACTGATTTCAATGGGTTGATCATCTTTAAAGAATTGAACCAAATAAACCCCATCCTCGTCGGGCTGTTCGGCAACCTCTTCTATCATGAAGCCCTTATCCTCTAAGTATTCTTGATAAGCCTTAGCTGCTTCACTTGTCGGAAAGTAGCTCCAGTGGTCCACTCTGCGAACGACTTCTCCAGAGTCTTTATTTTCTTCAAGTTGTCCGAGTAGTTCATAATCGTTCATCACCTGTATTTCAAAGACATCTGGAACCAGTACTTCTAAATAATAGTCCCAAGGCGATTGTTCTTCTAACCGCGTTACTTCGAGCGAGTAGTTTGAAAAAGCCTGTTCCGCTGTAGACTGCAACTCGGCTAACTGGCTTTC
The DNA here is from genome assembly GCF_041475995.1 of Chryseomicrobium imtechense. Classification (NCBI taxonomy): domain Bacteria; kingdom Bacillati; phylum Bacillota; class Bacilli; order Caryophanales; family Caryophanaceae; genus Chryseomicrobium; species Chryseomicrobium imtechense. The sequence continues at coordinate 195,348 of NZ_JBGOBM010000003.1, forward strand.
ACTTTTTCCATAAAGAATGATTGAGCGTTCTCCATTGCCTGTTAGTCTACCTGCATAAAGGAAGCCTTGTTTTTCCCATACATCAAGAAAGGGTTCTTCTTGATCGTTCAACGAATCGAGTTCAGGTAGCTCAGGCAGACCATGTTCATTCGGTTGTTGAAGAGTTAAAAGAATTTTCATCGCGTATGGATAAGCGTGATGCAGTCCATCTTCCACTAATCCATCTACCATCACTACGGTTACTGGTACTTCAAATTTCATCGATTCGTATCCAATCCATCGATCTTCCATAAGCGCCTCCTACAACAAGTATGTAGTGACCGCCCCAAAGCCAAGTGCGAGTAGAATGACAAATGCAGGGTGCATCTTGACACGTTCTAATAACAAATACGCACTGATGACTAAAAAAAGCGTCACCCAGATACCATTAAGTGTATAGGAATCCTGTACAAATTGATAGGTCAACACAATCATTAATACGGCAATGATTGGACGGATCCAGCGCGTCAAACTTTTCACGTAAACGGATTCTTTATGTTTCCAAATCAGATTTAATAAAAGAATCATCATCAGCAGAGAAGGCCCCACTGCTGCGAAGAGAGCAACCAACGCACCCACTACACCTGCTTGATCGTAGCCCACAAAGCCGGCCATCTTTGTTGCGACTGGTCCAGGAAGAGCATTGGCTGCTGCCACCATCTCCGAAAACTCGGCATTGGTCATCCAGCCGTATCGCTCCACGACTTCCACTTGTACAAGTGGAATGGCTGCTGGACCTCCCCCATACCCGAGAATCCCCGGAATTAAGAAGGCAATAAATAATTCCCAGTAAATCATGATGCTCGCCCCCTTCTAGTAAGAAGTGGTGAGAAGATGAGTGCAAAGACCGCTAGAATGACAATCGCCGGGTGCACGTTTAGTACATACATGGCCACGAACGCAATCACTAGCGCTCCAACTGCTTTCATCCAGCCAATAGTTTCCCCCGATTTTTTCACAAAATCCCAGGCCAACACACCGAGCATGACTGTGACGACAGGAATAACCGCATTTGCCATGTTTTGAACAACAGGCAGGTCTTTGTAAATCTCAAGAAGCTTGAGTAACACGATGACCCCGATTACAGTCGGAACGACATTCACTGCGAGCGCAATGAGCATCCCAATCCAGCCCGCCACTCGGTAGCCAATATAACCAGCCATCTTCGTCGCAATGGGCCCTGGCATCGCGTTACCAAGCGCAAGTACATCACTAAACTCGTCATCAGTCATCCATCCATACTTTTTCACAGCTTCTGTGTGAACGAGTGGGATGGCAGAAGGTCCTCCACCAAATCCCAACATCCCTACACGAAAGAACCCTGCTGCGAGCTCTTTATAAAGTTTCCCCTTCGGACGCGCAGAAGGAGTCGGATTTACCACGCAGCCACCGATCCATCTGTACGAGATTCCGTACCACCTTGCAATACACCCGTTTCAGGATCCCGCCAGATGATTTGCCCGCGCCCAAAGCTTCCTCCGTCCGGCAAGACTTGAATTGTATGCCCTTTGCGAATCAGTGCCTGCACCAAGTAGTTTGGAAATTCTGGCTCGACATGAATCGTCTTGCCTTCAATCCACTGCCAGCGAGGCATATCAAGTGTCGCTTGCGGATTCAAGTGATGATCCACTGTGCTTGAAACAACTTGGAAATGACCTTGTGGTTGCATGTAGCCACCCATCACCCCAAATGGTCCAACTGCTTGACCACCTTTAGTAAGGAACCCTGGAATGATTGTGTGGTACGTGCGCTTTCCTGGTTGCAAATAGTTCGGGTGGTTTTCATCAAGTGAGAAGTCGTGACCACGGTTTTGCATAGCGATTCCCGTCCCTGGGATGACAATCCCTGAACCGAAGCCCATATAGTTACTTTGAATGTAAGAAATCATGTTTCCTTCTGAATCTGCCGCTGCCAAGTAAACAGTTCCACCTCGTGGAAGGTCATAAGGCTCCGGATGAATCGCTTCCTCTGTAATTCTTGAAGCACGTGCTTCTGCATACTCATCGGATAATAGATGATGCGGATCAACTGGCATTTCATTTTGTTCCGTAATAAATGCTTTTCCGTCTGTGAATGCGAGTTTCATTGCTTCAATTTGGCGGTGAAGCGTATCGGCATCTTGCCACTTCGCATCCCCTGTCTTCTCGAAAATTTTGAGCGCCATCTGTGCAATCACACCTTGCCCGTTCGGTGGAATCTCCCAAACATCATACCCTTTGTAGTGCGCACTGAGCGGCTCGACCCATTCTACTTCGTAGCTCTCTAAATCTTCCTTCGACAAATATCCTCCATGCTTTTTCATGAAGGCATCGATTTTATCAGCAAGATCCCCTTTATAAAACGCTTCTGCTTCCGTTTCTGCAATTGCACGTAAAGTAGATGCGTGTCCTGGAGAAGACCACATTTCTCCAATTTGTGGAGCGTTCCCACCAGGGGCAAAGGTTTCAAACCAGCTCTCGAACTCTTCTGTTTTATAGATTTCCTTAAACTTCTTATGTGCACCATTCCAAAACTTCCCAAGGATCGGTGAAATCGGATAGCCTTCTTCTGCGTAACGTATTGCGGGCTCTACTACTTCTTTGAATGGCAACTTCCCAAACTTACGAGAAAGTTCAATCCACCCCGCTGGCACACCAGGTACTGTCACTGGCAACACACCAAAGACAGGCATTTGATTGTGTCCGGCTTCTTTCACTTTCTCTGCAGAAATACTTTTTGGTGCTGGCCCTGAAGCATTCAAACCATGTAGCTGATCTTTCACCCAGACGAGTGCAAATGCATCTCCACCTATGCCGTTCGATGTTGGTTCTACAACCGTAAGTGCAGCAGCCGTTGCAATCGCAGCATCAATTGCATTTCCACCTTTTTTTAAAATATCGAGCCCCGCTTGAGCCGCAAGCGGCTGTGATGTAGCAACCATTCCATTCTTAGCAAAGACCGTGTTTCGTTTCCCTGGAAACGGGTGATATAAGTGATCCATTAATAAAGTGCCTCCATTCAATTTCAAATGTTAAGTTTTTTTCATCATTTGATTAACAAATGTTTACCATCTAGAAGTATACAGAAAATTTCGAGTAGAATCCACCAAAAAACCACAGACGAGAAAAACTCACCTGTGGCTTACATTTATAATTTCAATCCACTTCTACTTTTAAATCTGCGCAATAAAATATGGCTTTCTACACGTGTGATTCCTTCAAAAGCATACAGTTCTTCGTTAATAAACTTCTCAAGGCTTTGGAAGTCATCTACTAGCACATGCATATGAAGTGTTGAAGGCCCCGTCATTTGGTAACAGCTCGCCACATTTGCGTTCTCTGCGAGATTTTCGGCCACTTCAACCAATGATTTTGGCTCACAATCCACTTCAAAAAAAGCAGATACGCTTTTGCCAACTTTTTCTGAATTGACGACGACTGTGAAGCGCTCGATGATACCACGTTCTTGTAGGTCATGGACGCGTTCACGAACAGCAACTCGTGAAAGCCCTAGTTCCTTTCCGATGTCTACATACGACATCCGCCCATTCATCGTTAGCAATTCTAATATTTTTTTATCTGTAGCATCTATTCGTTCCATTCTCACACTCTCCCTTACTAAATCCCAGCTCTTCATTACGTTATGATTCAAATATACCTCATTTTTAATCAAATTGAAAAAGAAGCAAGGTTTTCCTTGCTCCTTCGTTACGCAGTGTCGAATTGTGTTGGTATTTCCCGGGAAATAGTGAATTTGTGAAACGTTTGACCACTTCTTTCGTACTAAAGGAAAGGAGTGGTTTTTATGTGGAAACAAAATCGTCCTCACATCGAATTAGAATCTACTTTATTCGAGAGGCTTCTCATTATCCTGACAATCGGGATTTATATCGTATGGGTCGGGTGGCTTGCAGTACAGTGGGGGTCTCTACCTGCACAATTGCCTGCACATTTTGGAATCGATGGCGAAATTACACGATGGGGGTCAAAATGGGAATTGATTATGTTGCCAGTGATTTCTGGAGTACTGGGTTTCTTCATGATTTGGTTACGAAAGAAGCCAGAATGGCACAACTTTCCTGTTAACATAACAGAAGAAAATGCGCCTTTCTATTATCGATTGTCCCGAAATCTGCTTGTATGGATTACGTTCGTCATTGTGGCAGGGTTTGCGTGGTTGTCATGGGATGTCGTTCAAATTGCGCGTGGCCATTCACCATTCTTAGAGAACTGGTTCATGCCAGTATTTTTGACGGGGATATTTGCGCCGGTGATTTACTTCTTCATCAAGATGTTTCGGTATCAGTCGAAACAAAAGTCATAAAGGAGCTATCCCATGGAAACTAGACAAAGAGGTAAATCAAGTTGGAAGACCCCACTCTCTCAATTCATCGTTGGTGGGATAGCAGGGTTCGCAATCGTCAGTTACTACTTTACCCATGACATCACTTTCAGCTTAATGAGTGTTCTATCAATTCTACTCATCGCGATTGCTAGTTTTATTTTCGCTATTATTTTGCACGAAACTGGTCATGCACTTGCTGGTAAGCTTTCGGGTATGGAAGTGATGAACCTTTCTTACGGACCCTTCATTTATGCAAAGACGAATGGAGCATCTAAATTCTATTTTAAGGCACCTGCTATGGGGTACATAGGACGTGCCATGTTGCGCTTCCCCACACAATTACCAGGTCATGAAATGCGGAGACGATTGATTCCTTTCATTTACGGAGGTCCTGTAGCGAATATAGTCGTAGCCGTCTCCCTACTCATTCCATCCTACATTTACGGATGGAGTGGCTGGTTTACATTTGCGCTAGTTCAACTGTTTACAGGTCTCTCAAACCTTACATCGATGGAAACTGGTGGTGCCCAGACAGATGGGCGAGTGATTGCGATGTTAAAAGGAAAAGAGCCGGGGGCAGATCTGTTACTGATCAGCTATAAGCTATTGCAACAAGACCCTACAGCCTCTGGACGTTGGACGAATGATGTCATGCAAGAAGCAGAAGAAATCATCTTGCGTTATAAAAATTGGCCTCTTGCAGCGTCTTTATTGGCTTCTGTTAGTCCGTACTACTATTCTCGCGACCCCGAACGCATTATAGAGCTTTCCGAAGACAGAGCGTTTTTAGAGCGGACAAAGCAAAGTAGTATTTTAGAAGACATTACAGATCTCTCGGTTATTACGAACTACTATTACGCAGGAAGATTGAGGACAGAACCAGGTATTGAAGAAAAGCTCCGCCAAATTAGTGACCGTGACAAGGTCTCTCGTCATCTGCGCGATGCGTATTTAGCACTTATTTCTGGTGATAAGAATGAGGCGATAACCGCTATTTATGCCACTGAAAAAGAGTTAGGCGATTGGCATCCACTCTATTTAGAAGCTACCGCTCTGAAGTCTGTGCTACGTGATTTACTCCAGGATGCAAGAAGCAGCTGACCCCATGAGGCCAGCTGCTTCTTAATTGAATGACGTAGCGGCATTCGATGCAGCCGCTTCATCTGCTTTCACACAATCAATCGCGACTACCAATCCAATCATAATTTCTTCCATAGATTCCTTATAGATAGTGACTTGATAGCTATCTCCCCAAGCAAACCATTCTTTCGATACACTCCCAATGACTTCTCCATTTTGTAGAACATCAAATGTCATGTCCCACCAATTCCCTTGTACTTCAATTCCGGCAGCGTCAATCGTGTAACGCGCTTTGAAGAAGGAGAACTCTTTTTTGATTGTGATCATTTGACGCCCGTTCACTTCTAGAAAGAACTGGGGTAAGAAACTAAAGGTTTTCTTCGTAACCATAGCAATTTCTGTGCGTGACGTGTCAAAGATACTGAAGGTCTTTGGAATCTTCATGAAGCTACCTTCTACAAAATAAGCATCGTTCTGGTTCTCATCTTTCACTGTGAATTGTCCATTTAAACTAAAGACTTTTTGTTTGATATAGAGTTGTCTCATATCCGCATCCCCTTCCGCGTTGTACCTACATATCTTTACGAAGTACGGAAGCAAAAGATTCAATTTCATGGCATACTAAACGAAAAAGGGTGTGTAGAAATGAACAATCAAACAAAGAAATATTGGGACAACTACTGGTCAAACCAGCAAAAACAAGCTCCCCAAAAAGTAACCGCCTGGCAGTTCGGCGCACAACCCGACTATTTAGCGCAGCAAGTCATCAACGGGATGAAAACTGCTACGTGTTCGGGCCACATTTTTTATGAATTGGAGAAAGAACCAATTCCAGCGGTAAATGACTACAGTGTAGTAGTAAACAGCTTAGATGAACCCGTCGCAATTATTCGTACTTCAGAGGTGTCTATCATGCCGATGAATGAAGTTCCAGAGTCTTTTGCGCGCGCAGAGGGTGAAGGAGACCTCTCTTACGAATACTGGTATAGAGTCCATAAAGAATTTTTTACCATGGCTCTAAAAGAGCATAATCTTTCTTTCAGTGATGACATGCCTTTAGTCTGTGAGCGATTTGAACTTATAGATGTGAAGTAATAGTAACTAAAAAAGTAGCGTCTCTCATTTTGTTTAGAGAAGCTACTAGTCTTGTCTATTTTGTTCCTTGTTTACGTTCACGTAAGACCGTCAATAGTTTTTGATTGATGGCTAAGTACTGTTCAACTTCTTGTTCCGATAATATACTAAAAAGCTCCAAACGATGCTTGCGACCCAACTGTGTGGCTTCTTCGAGCACTTGCTCTCCTGCCTCTGTAATTGCAAGCTTGGTTTGGCGACGATCTCCCTCAACCGCTTGACGCTCGACCAATTCTAATTTCACGAGCTTGTTCCCAATATTGGTCATCGCACCACCTGTAAAATGCAACACTTCTGCAAGCTTCATCGAATTTTGTGGACCTTTACGTTTCAGTTCTGCCAACACGAGGATTGGTGAAATACCGAGTGGGTGTGAAAACTCCTCATTCCAGCGCATAATCGCCTCATTCGTTACCGCTTCAGCAGAATGAATCAATTCAAATAAATCTTTTGATTGCTGTCCCATACACATCCCCCTCCCTTATTGTATTTTAACACTGAACTATCAAAAGAAAAAGAGAAGTGCATAGTATCCGCATGCACTCCTCGAGCATTTATTCTGATTCCATTTCTGCTGCTTCTGACTCATTTAAATCAACATCTACAGAGGAAATAAAATACTTTGTTCCTTTCTCACCATCCACTACAACTTTCTTACGGTCGAAAAGGGAGACAGTTTTAATTTTTTCCATCTCTCCGCTAGTCGGATTTTGTGCGTAAATCCGGTAACCGATAATTGTATCGTCACGAACTGCATGCCATGAAAGTGTACTCGTTGCTTCATTTAAGGAGATGTTTGAAGGCGCTTCGGGTTCTGTTTCCAACACGCTAGAATCTGATACAAGCTTTGTCGTAACCACTAGACGTTGATCGTGCGATCCAACATCCCGGTTAAATGTTCCTGTACATGTAATCAAATTCAACATTTGTTGATTTGACGGTCCAAAAATCTCACGTATTGGTGCTTCTTCAGTTTTATAGCTCACTTTATTCGTTACTTCAAACACCATCTCTCGTCCAGTGGAGTCTGTAATAATGACTTGCTCTCCTACTTCTACATCTTTAAGATCATAAAAGATAGCAGGTCCGGTTGTGCTGTCGACGTGGCCCGCTAGAACAGAGTGTCCTTTTGCCCCCACTTTGTATCCAGGTTCAAACCACCCTACTTCGTCCGGATCATCCGGAACCCCCATCTCTCCATTCTCTAATACTCCTGTAGGCTGTACAGTAGCTTTAACTCCAATAGAAGGTATTTCTATTGTTTGAGGCTCCATTCCCTTGATTGCATTTAGGCGCTGCTTTTGCAGTTCTTTCAGCTTTTCACGTTGTTTTGGGAGAATGGGGAATTCGGCGATTTTATCAACATCATCTTGAATCTCCGTCAATGTCTTCACTTCTTGACGTGGAGATTCTTTTGACTCTGTCGTTTGCCCTTCCGCTCCTATTGGTTCATCTCCTATCGGATCTAAGATGAAAAATAGACTTGTAATTAGAAGTAATGCCACAACTAGTGGCAGAAAGCGCTTTTGCATGAATACCCTCCTCCCTTAAACCGAATCGTGTGCTTTAGTTCTGCATTTTTCTTTGGCGATACATGACTGCTCCTGCTGAAAGAAGAATCAATGTACTTAACGCTACCCATAGGTTCATCGTAGAGTTTGCTTCTGAACCACCAAGACCTGTGGCTGGCATTTTTTCAGGTGCCGTTGTCGTAAATTCTTCTGGGAACTGGTCGACAATCGCAAAACTCAACAATTCTCCAAGGTCGAACATAATCGCATATCCATCGCGATACGTAGAATAGGAGCCGTCAAAATCACCTGTCACATAAAAGTTGAATGTATCGATTACAAACTTTTCATGTGCAGCAATTGCAGCAACTGTATCTTCTAAAGGCATTCGCCCTTCTGTTGCTTCACTTAAGAATACTCCAAGTTCATCAGCAAACACGTTCGTTAAGGCCTGTGTTGCTTCGTCAATCGCCGTTTGATCTTCATTTGCTCGAGCAAATGCTAAATCACTTTGTGCAGAAAGATGCTCTCCTGTCCAAATTTGTTCAAACTGAGTGGCTGCTTCCTCACCGTAAAAAGTGGAGATTGCGCCAGTAAACTCAGCAGTATTTTGGTCCTGCGCCCAGTCTACAAAGTCAAAGTCTTCTGAAGCTGTGAACCCTTTTGTTAAGCTTAGGTGTGCTAGTGCAAAGTGTTCTGCTGCGAGACGATTAACAGTCGAACGGAAATCACCAGCTGGCGTGTTCGGGTCTGTAAATTGGTCGGGGAACTGTGCATGGATTGCTCCACTGATTGCAGCTCCTGCTCCAAAAATTTGTTTAAACCCTTCTAAATAAGTCATATAAGACGCTTCGTACTCGCCCTCCACATATAAATCAAATGTATCTTGAACGAAGTCTTCATGTGTCCGTAGCGCTTCTTTTGCCCCGTCCGCTGGAAGATTTCCTTCAGTAGCCGTTCCTAGGAAGTCGCCCATCTCGGTAACGAATGCTTGAATCCCATCCAATGCTTCTTGCTTTAGTTGTTCATCTCCATTTTTCACAGCAAGTGCGTAGTCATCCGTCCCTGTGTTGTGTTTATCAAAGATTTCAACGAATGCCGCACCGCCTTCTTCTCCATAAACAGAAGCAATGACTGGTTCCATATCTGCTGCATTTTCATCGAGTGCATCCATTGCTGCTTCTGCTGCTTCATCACCATCATAAATCTTCATCATGCTATCAACAGCCAGTACATAGTGTTCAGATAACAAGGCATCTAAAGTTGCCCGTAGCTCAACACCGGAAGTCTCAGTTGTGGGTGCTTGTTCCGCAGCACTCGCTGTTGTGATGCCAGATAATAAAAGAACAGCCCCGGCAAGCGGAGCTATAATTTTTTGTTTCTTCATAGTATCCACTCCTTCATTTTTCTCTATAACGAGCTAACGAAAGAATTTGCGCAATGGATCACTTTTTAACGAAGAATTGTTGAAGTAATTGCTGATTTTGCTCCAGAAACACACGGTTTTAGACACGTGTGTATTTGTTTCGTATACTCAATTTAATTGGAGGGGATCAGATGACGACGCGATGGATTTTTGGAAGTCACCTTTCACATGACTTACCCATTGTGAAAGAAGCAGATAAAGAAACGGATGTTTTTTTGTTTGTCGAAGCGCACTCTCGTTCGACCTGGCAAAACTACCACAAACAGAAGCTTGTTCTCGTGTTTTCAGCAATGCGTCACTTTGCGGAAGAACTCAAAAACAAAGGATATACGGTAGATTACCGAGAGGCAGAGTCATTTCAAGAGGCATGGGAGAAACACGCTGAAGAAGACAAAGAAGCCATACGGAAAAAGGCTGCATCTTTAAAAGCGCAGCTAGCTTCCGGTGCGTTTCATCTAGACAACAAAACAACCTCCTACTCGGACTGAGCGGGAGGTTGTTTTTATGCAAAGATCGTTTGGACAAGCACCATATAAAATACAGTCCCACCGGCTATCGACAGTAACATATTGCGCTTCCATATATGTAAACCGACAATCAGTAAAATCCCAAGTATCTCGGGTAACCCGTATAATCCCCCGGTCCATTCCACATCTTTCACACTATAAATCACCAAGAGGCCAAGTACAGCTGGCGGTAATAAGCGTCCTAAGAACAACACATAGCCTGGCGTCGGTTTATCCGCCGGGAAAATCCAGAACGGCAAAAACCGCGTCAACATCGTACCGAGTACAACTACTGCAATCGTTATAATCTGTTGTGTAAGTGTCATAACGGCTTCACTTCCCTTCGCTCAAGCGGCTTCCGGAAAGCAATTAAAATTATCAAAATCCCGATCATCGCCGGAATGACGAACTGATTCGCGCCAAATATCATCAGTGCAGCAACGGATGCAACCAGCCCAATCATCGCACTTGTATGGCGTTTTTCTTGTAGCCAGTTTTCTAAGAAAATCACCACAAACAAAGCCGTCATTACGAACAACAGGCCATCTGTATTAAATGTGATAAATTGACCCAGTACAGCACCGAGCGTCGAACCACCTACCCAGTACATGTGATTATAAAGTGTGACAAAAAACATGAACCACCCTTTATCAATCGTTGGATCTGGCTTCGCTGTGTAATTGATCGAAAACGACTCATCACACATTCCAAAAATCAAATATAGCTTCTTTTTCCCCACAGAATGATACTTCTCAAGCATCGACAACCCATAAAAAAGATGGCGCGCATTTACCATAATGGCTAGTAAAAACGCCTGGAACGGAGCAAATGCCATCAACAACAAGTTCGCTGTTATGAATTCAATCGAACCCGCAAAAATAAAAAAGCTCATCAAAATCGGGAAGATCGGATGAAACCCTAATGAAGTCATATAGATTCCGTACGCCGCTCCTAAAAACGTGAATCCGGCTAGTATCGGAATGGTCGCAGGAAAAGCCGCACGTGCTGCTCTTCTTACAGGTGATGCCATGGTGCAACAGCCTCCTTCTCTCTCTACCTCAGTTGTACCATATTTCCATTCCTATAAGTATCATTATTTTCAGGTTTATTTTAAATTCTACAGATAAGCCTTTGACAATTTCCAAAAAGTGCTGTAAATTACTCAATGGACGAACATTAATAGTGTTTTAAATTAAAATATTCGTTTTTAGGGGATGGAATGAATGGAAAATGTATTTGATTATGAAGATATTCAGTTAGTACCAAATAAATGTATCGTGGAAAGTCGGTCAGAGTGTGATACGTCGATTCAATTCGGAAACCACACGTTCCGGTTACCAGTCGTGCCTGCAAACATGCAGACCATCATCGATGAAAAAATCGCTATGTATTTAGCGGAGAACGGGTACTTCTACATCATGCACCGTTTCCAACCGGAAGCACGTAAAGCATTTATTGAGATGATGCAGGAAAAAGGACTTGTGACGTCGATCAGTGTTGGGGTAAAGCCAGAAGAATACACGTTTATTGAAGAATTGAAACAACAAGGGCTTATTCCTGATTACATCACAATTGATATCGCCCACGGTCATTCGAATGCAGTCATCCGGATGATTCAACATATTAAGTCGCATATTCCAGAAACGTTCGTCATTGCAGGAAATGTCGGGACACCAGAAGCCGTTCGTGAACTTGAAAATGCAGGCGCCGATGCAACAAAGGTTGGGATTGGACCAGGAAAAGTGTGTATCACAAAAATCAAAACAGGATTTGGCACAGGTGGCTGGCAGCTCGCTGCTCTTCGACTATGTGGAAAAGCTGCTACAAAACCAATCATTGCAGACGGCGGAATCCGTACACATGGCGACATTGCAAAATCTGTTCGTTTTGGTGCTTCGATGGTGATGATCGGGTCTTTGTTTGCAGGGCATGACGAATCTCCAGGCGAAGTGAAAGAAGTTGATGGGAAAGTTGTGAAAGAATACTTTGGTTCTGCTTCTGAATTCCAAAAAGGCGAACGCAAAAACGTCGAAGGGAAGAAAATGTTTGTCGAGCACAAAGGTAAACTACAAGACACACTGACAGAAATGGAACAAGACCTACAGTCAGCGATTTCATACGCGGGTGGCGACACACTAGACGCACTCCGTCACGTAGACTATGTTGTTGTCAAAAACTCTATCTTTAATGGAGATAAAGTGTATTAAACTAAATGACCCCTGGGATTCAACCCAGGGGTCTTATTAGGTAACATCTTTCCAACGATACCCGATGCCCCAGACAGTTACCAAGAACTGATCGATTGGGAATTCTGCCTTTTTTAATTTATCCCGAAGATTACGCATGTGGGAATCTACGGTACGTGGATCTGTATGGGTTGCATAATCCCAAGCTATGGCTAGCAACTGTTCACGGCTATACGTTCTTTTGGGATGCTTCATTAGGGCTTCTACCAATTGAAACTCTTTCATTGTTAACCGGACATGTCCGCTGTCCCAAATGAGCGCATAACTTTCTGTATCGAGTCGAATACCATCTATTTCAATCCCTGCAGGCTCTGGCTCTGGAACTCGCCTCAATAGGGCATGGACTCGAGCAACCAACTCTTCTTCATCAAAAGGCTTCGTGACATAATCGTCCGCACCAAGCGTCAGCCCTTTGACCACCGCTTCTTTTCCTTCTCGTGCGGTTAACATCAAGATTGGTACTGTAGATAGCTTACGAATCTCCGCACACACTTCGAACCCATCCATCCCCGGCATCATAATATCTAAGATGACGAGATGAATGGTCTGCGTACGCATCACATGAAGCGCTTCGGTCCCATTCATTACTTTCACACAGTCGAACCCATGAGGTTTTAAAAACAACTCGACCAATTCGACCATGCGCCGTTCGTCATCTACAAGTAAAATTTTTTTCATCTCTCTCACTCTCACCTCTTACATTACAATAGTGAAGATTGTTCCTTTTCCTAATTCACTGTTCACTTGAATAGAGCCACCATGGGCCTCCACCAGCTCTTTAACAATAGACAGACCAAGACCCGACCCTCCATGCGAACGAGATCTTGATTTCTCGATCCGGTACAATCGGTCAAAAATGGCCTCACGCTCATTCTCCTCAATTCCTTGCCCTTGATCCATTACTACAATTCGCGTCTTTGCCCCCTCCCGGTGAACGCGAATCTGAGTATCTATTCCTTTCCCCCCATACCGCCGAGCATTGTCTAACAAATTCACTAAAATCTGTTCAAGACGCAGAGGGTCTGCATACGTGACCACACCAGGTTCAGTAGTATACAGTAAGTGACTATTTTGTTGTTCAAATGATGGGGCCAATCGCTGACAAATTCTCTGCACAAAAGGCTCCATTTCAATTTGCTCCTTCACGATGCGAAAACTCGGATCTTCAAGCTTGGCTAATTCAAATAGATCCTCTATCAGTGCAGTCAGTCGAACGGTTTCTTCCCGAATAATTTCTAGATACCTCTGTTTTTCAGCAGGCTGCACATCTGGTCGCATCGCTACTTGTGAATAACCCGCCAAATAGGTGAGCGGTGTACGAAGTTCATGAGAAATGGAAGATAGAAATTCAGTTCGATTTTTTTGAAGATGTTCTAAGTCTCGTGCTAACTTTTGAATAGAGGCTGCCAATTCTCCAAGTTCATCTTTACTTTCAATTGGAAGCACTACATTGAAATTGCCTTTACTTAACTTTTCTGTCGCAACTTTCATCCGGTTGAGAGGCTGCGTCAAAAAGCGTGTCATAAGCAAATAGATCACGCCAAGAATAAGCAAACTGCCTACCCCTGCTAATAAAAAGTGGAAGTTTAACGTGTCCATCAGTGCTTGAATCGCTGACGTACTCTGTAGCATGACAAGCGTTCCGGACTCCCCTGTCTCTGTAGTAAATGGATGGGCACTGACTAAATAGGGTTCGCCCCTCCACTCTCTCTGCAAAATCGTATCTTCAGTAATCATTGAAAAATCCCAACGCGAGGCGATTTGCTGCCACTCCGCCGAAATCTGCCCAGAAGCATCGACTACTTGTTGCTCTTCATCCAAGAGTGCAACACCTCTGTCATTGCGCGACTCCATTAATAAGATATGATGGATGGTCTCTTCAGAAAAATTATCTTCTAAAACCTCCCGGTGATTCGCGCCGGTATCCAGTTGTCGCGTATACTCTTCATCCAATCGTGCTTGTTCGATATTTGGATGCAGATACATCATCAAGAGGCCTTCTAACAATAGGATTGTCACTAAAAAGCACACAGCCAATTTTACGGACAGTTTGCTCATTTTCCCCCTCCTCCTTGCAAAAAAGAGCCCCCCACGATGGAGAGACTCTCACGATGTTAGTTTACAGGAGATAGTTCACTTTCTGTGACCCACTTGTGGTTGGTCACTTCATCTCCAGTTACTTTGTCCGTATAGTTTACCATATAGACCGTTGTTTCTTTCGCCGAATCAATGGTAGCGGTAGCACCGTCCATTCCCTCCATGTGGTCAGCATCAAGCGTAACTTCTGTACCCACTTCTAGAGGTGCTTCGCCAGCATCTTCTAATTCTTCATGGACAACCCATTTATGATCTTCGACCGGGTCTCCTCCAGATGTCGGTGTATAACTGACTGTATAGACGGTTGTCTCAAACGCGCCCACGATTTCAGCTTCTACCCCTTCCATACCTTCCATATGCGCATCTGTTATAAGAGCTGTTTCACCAACAGCAAATGTTGGATTTTCAGCTTCTTGTAAGCCAGATGGAATGGACCCATCTGTCGAATGATTCATGGAACCATGATCCATCTCTCCGTGACCCATCTCACCATGCTCTTCCATTTGTGACTCATCCATCATCATGTCGTCAGTAGCATCTCCACAAGCTGCTACTAATAAAGCTACCGTGAGTGTGGCAGTAGCGAAACCAGTATATTTTTTCATTGGGAATGCCTCCTTTATCTTTGTCTCTTTTAGCATACCCACAAAATATGAAAAAATTGTGCAGATGATTAAAATGAGTTATTTTTTTCTCTTTTGAAATACCAGTCAACAGTCTCGTTATCTGTTTGACAAGGTGCCGAGTAAAGATCACGGTACAGTTCATTCCCTTTTCCAGTGATGACAACCCAATCACCAGAGCATGCTTGCTCAAGTGCATAAGCAATCGCTTTCGTCCGGTCATCGATACGTATACCCGTAAACTTTAATTTTTGAAGTTGGTTGCGCATATCTTGAACAGGTAGTCCGTTCAAATCATCGAAGGTCAATATCTGAATGTCACTCCCCTTTTCAGATGCTTCAATCATTGCCTGTCGCTTTGTTTCATCTCGCCCTCCTCGAAAACCAAAGACATGAATCACTTGGCCTTTTGCAAGCTTACGGACACTGGCTAGTACTTGCGTGAAGGCATCTGCTGTGTGCGCATAATCAATCACGACATGTCGATTTCCTGATACATGAATGACTTCAAATCTTCCCGGAACGCCTGAAAACTCTTTAATGACTCTCTCGACAACCTGTTCTTCTACAATCATCTTTTTAGCGATTGCAGCAGCGAGCACCGCATTAATTTGATTGTGAAATGGAATGTTACTATCTGCAAAACGTGCGACAGCATCTTTGGAAAGCTCGAGTACGTGATGAGACTCATGTTCAAGTTTCTCTGCTATACGACGCCCCCAGTAACCTTCCGTCCAAACAACCGCTACACCAGCCGGCTTTAGCTGATCAAAGAGCTTTGCTTTAACTTGAAAGTACTCTTCCATTGTGCCGTGATAATCCAAATGGTCTTGATCAAGATTTGTGAATACAGCAAAATCGAATTCGATTCCTTCAATCCGCAGTTGGTCAATGCCATGCGAGGACACTTCCATGATCACCACATCATCTTGACTTTCGTGCAGCATACGCTGAAAATTTAGGCTGTCTGGAGTCGTATTCGGAGACGGCAATTCTTGTCCATTGATGATGTATTGTACAGTCCCGAAAAGTGCGCACTTTTTCCCCGCCTTCTCAAGCATTTCTTTTAAATAAAATGAAGTGGTCGTCTTCCCATTCGTGCCGGTGATGCCGATAACGGTTTTGGTTGCGGATGGATTGTTATAATAGCGCTTCGCAGCAATCGCCACAGCTTTGCGAGAATCTTTGACTTGTATGTATGGAACTTTGAGGGACGTTAGTGGTTTTGTACCAACGATCGCAACAGCCCCTCGTTCAATTGCATCTTCTATATAGGCATGGCCATCAAAAACATGGCCCGTCAGTGCAAAAAATACATCTCCCGGGCGAACCTTCAGCGAATTTGTTTCAATTCCTGTTAGTTCTATTTTAGGTAAAGGGTCTTGTGATAGGGGTGCAAGTAATTCATCTAGCAGCATAAATTCGACTCCTTTATCGGATAGGTGTAGAGGTCAAACGCCATTTCTTTTGAACAAAGTTGGCGAGAACGAGCAATACAAAAGTATAGATGAGTAGCGCAAGGATAGATTGCCATGTATAGATATCTACTTGGTTCCCCGCAACTGTATAGAGTGTGATAAGTGGCATTTTTCCAATGGCCGTCGCTAGTAAAAATGGTGTCATCTTGATTGTGGACAATGCACCGACAACATTCACGAGCAGTGATGGGACCACCGGAATCAATCGAGCGATTAAAATTACTTGAAAGCCGTTCTTCCCCATCTGCGTAAATAAGCGGCGTGCTCGATCATGGCGTACCACGTACATAGCGGCTTTTTTATGAAATAGGTAGCGAATCGCACTAAAGATCAAAAATGTCCCAAGCAGGGATCCGAATACATTGATGGGAAGACCTATTCCCACAGGAAAGGTAAATCCGATTGTCCCATATAGAAGTGGGAGCGGTAAAACCGGAACCATTGAGACTACAATGACGGTCATAAATGCGACAAGTGCCGTCCATATGCTCGGTTCAGTAAGTAACGCTAGTAGTGAGTCTGTCATTGAAGCCATTTCCACTCCTTCATGCACATGTATGTTTAGTATAAATTTCATTTCTCTAATAAAAAAGCGAGGAATGATGATTTGGGAAAAAATGAACCAAATGACACGCTCTTTTCATACCCCCCGTTAGTATAGTATCATTAGAATGGAGAAAATCGTAAAAGTAGATGGAGGTGGAAGCGAATGACAGTTGAGAAGCAAAGATTCGCTGTAAACGGTGGGATTGGATTCGGTTCAAAATTAACGGGAAAACAACTTTTAGTGCTGACATCGTTTATGGATGAAAAAGACGAGCTTGAACTGACTACCTTCCAGCAGCTCTATATTGATATTCCTCAAGCAAAAGTGGATGCCGCCCTTACAGCATTCGAGGACGCGGGATTATCAGTTTATCCTGTGGGGAATTTTGTAAAGAGTTTACGCACCTGTAATTTTTGTAAAGGTTCGGAACAAGAAGGCATGCCTGTAGCGAAAGAAATCAATAACCGGATAGCTGGACGGCCAATGCCATTTACAGTTCGAGCCGCCTATACAGGGTGTGCGGTTGGTTGCGGTGAACCTCGTACAAATGACATTGGAGTCATGAAAATAAAAGAGACTTATTCTTTGTATGTAGGTGGTAAAGCAAAAGGAATTGATGCTCAACTTGGTCAGATTCTAATAGAGGGGGCTTCTCCTGACAAACTTTATATTGCTATAGATCGAGTATTAGATTTGTATGCCGCACAAGGGAAAAAAAGAGAGCCTTTGCCTAAGTTTGTGGATCGTTATGGGATAGAGGCAATGCGTCACCTTGTTGCACACTAAGTTTGTTGCATCCGCTTTCAAAACAATGTATACTAGTCTTCCTGCCCATTTTCAGAAAAATCGACAGGGAACTTGAGAAAGTTCATTTTTCGTGAGAGGGATGATTGGATGAATAAAGAACAATTAGTTAGTCAAGCACGTGAAATCAAAGAGCGCGCTTATGCACCGTATTCGAAGTTTCCTGTTGGCGCTGCGCTTTTAATGAAAGATGGCCGTGTATTTACTGGTGTGAATGTTGAGAATGTCTCGTTCGGAGCAACAAACTGTGCGGAGCGTACTGCAATTTTCACAGCGATTACGGAAGGCTATAAAAAAGGTGATTTTGCGGAGATTGCGGTGAATGGAAATACGGAAGACTTCCTTCCACCGTGCAGTATCTGTCGTCAAGTCATGGCAGAATTCTTCGAGCCCGAAATGCCGGTCCACTTAACGAATGATAAAAATGAAATTTACACGTTGGCATTGAAAGAATTGTTGCCGATGGCGTTTACCGATTTAGATATGTAATACCAAAAACCACTTCGCGATTGCGAAGTGGTTTTTAATTTAGTTTACAGGCAACGCTACTTTAGATCGCTCTAAAAACTGCCAGATGACAAGTCCTAACACCGCACCTATAGCGCTCGACGCCATAAATCCTGGCATGAAGAAGAATGCTCCGACTTGTGTGCCCATAAAAATAGCCGCGTATGGGACAGCTACTAAAGAGGCTAACACTCCTGTCCCTACAAACTCTCCGATAGCTGCAAAACCAATACGTCGTGTATAACGGTAGAGTAGCCCCGCTAGTACAGCTCCTAAAACACTTCCTGGAATCGCTAAGAGTGAGCCGGTCCCAGTAAAAATACGAATCAACGCTGTCACAAGTGCCACAACGCCAGCTCCCACTGGTCCAAATAGCACGGCAGAAATCACATTAATAGCGTGTTGTACCGGAAAGGCTTTGGCCACACCAAGTGGTATCCAGATAAACAGAGAACCTAAGACCCCAAGCGCGCTCAACATCGCCATTTGCGTCAATCGTTTCAATTCCATACGGCACTTCCTTTCTTGAACTGAGCAATGGTCTCTTTACGATTTGTTGAGCGCGCAATCGCAGAAATCACAGCTATACCTGTTGCTCCCGCTTCCCACACCACATGGGCATTGTCTTCGGTGATGCCCCCAATACCTACGATTGGGACGTCTGGGTACAAAGCATGTACCTCTTGAATTACTGAAACACCTGACGGGGGACGGGCATCCGCTTTCGAGTTAGTTGCAAAGACAGGACCAATTCCTAAATAATCAGCCCCCTCTTGCACAGCTCGAATGGCTTGTTCAAGAGTATGAACGGATACGCCGAGCTTCCGGTTCGGTCCAATTTGCAGACGAGCAGCTTTTACAGACCCATCGTCTTGTCCGATATGAAGACCATCTGCATCGCTTGTTATACACAACTCCACATCATCATTTATGAAAAAAGGGACATCGTGACGCGCACATAACTCCTTGCAGTTGAGTGCTAGTTCAAGTAACGCTTTACCAGACTTGGCATGCGGCCCCTTCTCTCTCAGCTGAAATTCTGTAATACCTGCTTCCAACGCTTCTTCTAAGATTTTCTCAACAGGTAAATCTTGATTATCGGACGTGCCCATAATGAAGTATAGGTGCCTGTGCATCTTGTTTCTCCCCCTCTCCCTGTCCGTATACTCTATATGCCGCATGATGTGTAGGACCATGACCGGCTCCAAGCGATAGAGGATACTGAAGTGCTGCTTGAATAAACCGTTTCGCAACCGTGCAGGCCGCTTCTACCGAATGATCTTTGGCGAGCTCTGCTGTCAACGCTGCGCTAAACGTACATCCTGTCCCATGTGTCTGATGTGTCGCTATCCTTTGGGTAGACAGGCTGAACTCTCTACCGGACTGGTCCAGGTAAAGATCCGTCGCAAGTGGCCCCGTTCGATGCCCACCTTTTAAAATCACAGCCTTTACACCTGTCTTCAACAACATTTCCATAGATCTTCGTGCACTGCTATCATCTTCAATCGTCAGTCCTGTCATCAACTCCATCTCAGGAACATTCGGAGTGACAATAAATGCTTTTGGAAGAAGGAGTTGCGTCAATGACTCGATCGCGTCTTGTTGAAGCAACGTATGCCCTCCCTTTGCAACCATTACTGGATCCACAACAACTGTATTCCAAGAATAGGCATCGATGGCTCGCACAACTTGTTCAATAACAAACGAATCACCTAGCATCCCGGTCTTCACAGCTGCAGGCTGAAAATCAGCACCGATTGAATCCAGCTGGGCTTTTAAAAGCTCTGGTTCCACCATGCCGACACGTTGGACTCCGAGCGTGTTCTGAGCTGTAACAGCAGTCAATGCAGAGACTCCAAACACCCCACGTTCTTGAAATGTTTTTAAATCTGCCTGAATACCAGCACCTCCTCCACTATCAGATCCTGCAATAGTTAGCGCAACTGGATAGGTCATGAGATAGACACCTCCTTAGTTGCAAGTGCGTCTAAGAGCGCGGCAGGAAATCCACCCATCCCACTTTTTACAGCGATTTCGCCAGCACGGCCATACTCATGCAACCTCTCCCGGATTGCCTCAAGGCTAGCGTCTTGAACGAGCCAGGCTGCAAGTAGGCTGCTCAGTAAACAGCCTGTTCCGACTGCCTTGGTCATATCGGGGTGCCCTGAGTCGTTTGTCAACACAACGTTGCCATCTGAAACGAAATCTACTTTTCCTGTAATGACTACTGTTGTGTTATAGACTGTAGACAGTTCAAGAGCGAGCGCTGACACATCCTGGTTTCCTGTCCCTGCATCAATCCCTCGACCGCGCCAGTCTTTACCTAAAAGCGCAGCGGCTTCTCCGGCATTGCAACGAATAAGTGTCGGTTGAGCTGCTGCAATCACTTCTTTGGCAGATTGCAATCGGTACGCTGAAGCTCCTGCCCCTACTGGATCCACTACGCGTGGAATTCCCTTTTCAACTGCGGCTTCTCCGGCTACTTTCATACTGCGTACAGTGCGCTCTGTCAGCGTGCCTAAGTTTAAACTGAGTGCGTCTGCTAGCTGCACAAGTTCAGCCACTTCTCGCTCTTCATCTCCCATAATGGGCGATGCGCCAGCTGCAACTAGTCCGTTCGCCACAAAATTTGCGACCACGTAGTTCGTGATGCAATGAACAATTGGAACAGGTGCGATGTTATTAACGCTCATACGCTGGCACCTCCGATTGAACAACCCACTTTTCCTGAGTCCAAGCCTGCTCCCAAAAATGCCACTCGTAATATGTGCTGCGTTTAAAGTGCGCTTTTAGTTCTTGTAGACGCGCAGGTGAAACGTCTGCGGCCAACTGATCCATCCGGTCCTTCTGCTCCTCGACAAGCGACGCAAACCACTCAGACCCGTATGTGGCAATCCAGCGCTGATAAATCGGATTGTCAGGTGTTGCCCCTTGAAGATGGACACCAATTTCATAGTACAACCAGTAACATGGAAGCAGTGCAGCCAGTACGTCTGCTACATCCCCTTGAGCTGCGCGATACATGTGAGACACGTAAGCATATGCAGAAGGTGAAGGCTCGAATGTCTCCCATTCAGACTCAGTCACACCCAAAATCTGCATAAACGATTCATGCAAACTAAGCTCGGCCGCACACGTTTGCTCTGCATGATGGGCGAAGGCACGCGTCATTTGAAGATCGGTCGCTTTCACAGCGCCGAGTGCCTGTACCTTTGCGAAATGTGTTAAGTAATAAGCGTCTTGCATAACGTAATACCGGAATACATCCTCCGGCAATGTTCCGTCTGCTAACCCCGTGACGAATGGATGATGAAAACTGCTCTCCCAGCTGTCTTTAAACTCTTCTCGTACCTCTTTGCAAAAACTCATAATCTCCCATCCTTTCTGACAACAAAAAACGCCACTTCCCCGAAGGAAAGTAGCGTGAAGCCGTCAAAAAAGACTACCAGAACGGTCGCGCCACTTCCCTCCGCTGGTATAATCCAGATCAGGTTCAAAGGGTCCGGACACTTGTCCGTCTCAGCCTCTTCGGCTCCCCTAGTGGATGTGCATGTAGTTGTCGCGATTACTATACCATACTTTTTTTACGGTGCAAAATCATTTTGCAAATGTCACGTATACCGACTCCGGCCGAAAAATGACATTGTTTTCAAGTTGTTCGACCATATGCGCTGTCTAGCCAACACTACGCGCCACACTAAACGAAGGGCAAACCCATGCGTGTGCAGGCAATTGATGACGGTACGACAGCACGCTTGCTTTGGAAGAAGAGTGAGGAAATGATTGGTTCTTGGAAATCTAACTAAAAGAAAGCCGACTCGGAGGAAAACGAGTCGGCACCTTTGTTTTAAAATAGTCTATTCCTTCACTTCTGTACGTGCACCGTGTCTTCAATTTTCTCATTTCGTACCTCTATAAAATAAGTCGACTGGACAAAGGATTTCCCTCCGTGTTCCTCATACCACTTGAGCACTTTATCAACATGGTACTTATCACTGCGAACAGCATCTTCGATCTCAACATATTTGTTGTAATCATCGTATTCCCAGATAGCGAAGACCTCTGTAATTCCATCATCTAGGGGCATACTCCATCTCCCGACGAGTCTCGCGCCGTGTTTTAACTGATTCGGTAGATTAATTGTATTGAATAATTGATTAAATGGTTTTAAAAACTCGGTGCTAATACGATAATACTTCCTTCTATAAAACATTTTTTCCCCTCCTCAACCGCACTAAATCCAGTACATGCTATACTTAACAAAAATAGGAGACGATACTCACATGGATAATGTTGCACAGCCCTCTATAGTATTGAGACCACTAGAGTTTACCGATTTTCCTCAAGTCCTCCTTTGGAATCAAGATATACTATTTTGCGAAGCGAACGGATGGAGTTTAAATCAAGACGAAGAGCGGCTCTTCACGTGGTGGGGTATGTTCGTTGAAAACACCTCGAATGACTTCTTTCGAATAGGTATTGAGTGGGACCAAAAGCTCATCGGTTATATTGACTTTGCAGAAGTAAATAACGGAGGAGCAGAAATCGGCATAGCAATCGGTGACTCCACACTATGGCAAAGAGGACTTGGCAAGGAAGCCCTCTCCCAAGCGCTAGAGTTTGGTTCAAAGAATTATGCGATCCATTCATATAGGGCTGAAACAGAGCTTTCGAATGTACGTGCTCAAAATCTACTTATTCGAGCAGGCTTCAAAGAAATAAACCAAACGGATTCAACGATTTTTTATAAGTTCACTATATAAACAAACGCCAGAAGGAGGCTTCTCCATCTGGCACTTTTTATTTTGTCTCGAGAACCGGTACAGGTTCAAAGTACGTATCGAATATCTCTTTATAAAGCTCATAACGCGGGAGCATATTGTGCGTGAGCAGTCCTTGCGCTTCCATTTCAAAAAACTCATCTTTCGTTACGATTCGGGCATCGACTACTTCGCCCACTTGATAGCTCAACTCATCCAACGAAATCCTCTTTGGAAGTCGCGTGACATATACGTCAATCAAAGAATCATTTCGGATTTGTTCGCCGAGCAAGATCATTTCATCTGAGTTTAATAATAAACCTAATTCTTCTTCTACTTCGCGAGCAGCTCCTAGTAAAGAAGACTCTCCCGTGGTAATCGAGCCACCTGTCGACTCCCATTTCAGACCGTGTGGTTTCGCTGGATCGCGTTGTGATAAAATCAAACGACCATCCGGCAAGAATGTCCAAACATCAATCACAATATGGTAATCACCTTCAACAAGCGCTGGTACACTTCCACGGACATGCGTGCGCCCTGTTAGCTTTCGGTCTTTCGTGTACACATCCCATAACTCCATCGTGGCACCTCTTTTCCCATAAAATCCGTTCCAAAAAACTGGTGAGGTTCTACTATAGTAGATTTTCCCATTGCTTGTCCAAACAAAACCTTATGCTCTTTACAAAAAATTAGCATTCCCTTCATTCTCTCTTCACACAAACTACGTATACTACGAGATAGAAAGGATGTGTTCAGAGATGAACTTTGACTTCCACACGCACGGCAAACTCACCAAATACGACGAATTTTCTTTGAAGTACTTTCGCACATTGGTAAAAGCTGCACAAGAATCTGGACTCGATGGATTCGCGCTTACGGAACATTTCAACACACGCCACTTCTTTGATGTCTTCAGAACATTAGATGATTTCTATCCTTATCAAGACGGATACTATTTAGTGGAAGGCATTCGCGTCTTTCCTGGAATCGAGGTCCATACGAAAGAAATGGACCACCTTCTACTTATTGCAGACCGTACTGTCATACGAAACTTACGTATGCAACTTCAACCGTTTACACATAAACTAAATTATATCTCATTCGAAAAATTTATGGATTTGGTAAAACTTGAAGAAGTTTTAGTCATTGGTGGTCACCCGCTCGCGCATCAAAGAGCCTACTTCGAATTACATCCAAGCCATCTTGAAAAGCTAGATGCAATCGAACTGAATGCTAAAGATTTATCAATCCTTTCAACAACTGAATCCGTTCAAGAGGTTTATTATCTCGGAATGCGCTTTGCAAAACCAGTTGTCGGAGGAACAAGCGCATTTCACAAAAATCAGTACGGTCGGGTCTACACAAAGCTCCATACGACCTGTTCAACCGTAAGGGATTTAAAGCGAGCTGTGCAAAATGAACAATTCACGGTAAAAGTAGCACCTGCTGCAAGTGGTATGTTTTTGCATAACGGGGCCGCTCCTGAACTAGGTGTCTGGGGCGAGCCGTATCTATAGAAGTAAAAAAGAGACGTCCTCACTTGAGGGCGTCTCGTTAACTTTTTCTTACGCCACGTCCCGCTTCGTAAACGTCACAAACGAAGCAGCAAGGAACACGACAAGATAAATTACTAGCATCGTTACCGAAAAACCAAGCGTCATGCCATCAATGAGTGGAGTGCCACCTTCTACATACTGACCAAGATCTGTATTCGCGAACAATACGAACTTCGCCCAATCAAAGCGAGACAAGAATAACATCAAAGCGCCATTCGACAACAACAAGAACAACGAAATCCCAATGGCCATTCCACTACTGCGGAAGAGCGTTGAAATCATAAACGCAAGTGTCGTCATCATCACAAGCGACACCATACTGAATCCGTATTCCTGCCAGATCGCCGTCATGTAGTTCATGACCAGATACTCACCTGACATCGTTGGAATGACAGAAGTTTGCGTGATGTCATTGATTCCAAACAGCACTGCACCGACCAGTACTGAGCTGACAAACAATGTCACAAGTAAAATTCCTGTAAAAATAAACACAGATACATATTTCGCAAGCAAAATCTTTGAACGCTGAATTGGACGAATCAATAACAGCTTGATTGTGCCCCATTTGAACTCGTTCGAGACAATTCCAGCTGCCGTCACAATCGCAAATAGGCTGACAATCATCATCATAAACGTATTGTCATATGTGAACGCCCACGCATCATATGGCTTTGGTTGGATGTCTTCTGCGAGTGCTACATTGTTCTGATCAATGCGCATCTGCTGTGTGAAGCCGCCAAAGTCTCCCGCCTCTTCAATCTCTGCTTCCAGTGCTGCGTTTTCTTCAGTTAGTTCTGTACGCCAGTCATTCGAATACTCTTTTGTATCCCATTCATCCAAGAATGAGTTTGTCATAATACCTGACCCAATAACTAATAAGACGACCAGTCCAACCATCACCCACGCCGATTTGCGTCCAAAAATCTTTACTTGCTCGTTCCAAACGAGCTTGAAAAAGTTACCCAATGACATTCTCTCCAATCAAATCGAAGAACTTGTCTTCGAGGGATGCTTGTTTCTGCTCCACACTATAGACCGCAACATCTTTCGCCGCCAGTGCTTTCACCAGTACGGGAATCGTCTCCCGTGTTGTGGAGAACGTCAGTGTATTGCCTTCAGCCACTACTTCTCCTGCCACGTGTCCTTTGACAATTTGAAGCGCACCTTGGACAGGTTCCACTTCCAACTGGACAATCAAGCCTGTCGCTTCGGTTGCTTTTGTCTGCACCATTTCAATCGCTACAAGCTCCCCGTTTTTGATGATCCCAATCCGGTCACACATCAATTCAATCTCACTCAGCATGTGACTCGATACGATGACGGCCACGTTCGCTTCTTGCGCAAGTTTTCGTAAGTATAGGCGGATTTCTCGGATACCGGAAGGATCCAACCCGTTCGTCGGCTCATCTAAAATCAGAATCGACGGATTATGTAATAACGCTTGAGCAATTCCAAGTCGCTGACGCATCCCAAGGGAATAACGTCCCGCCTTTTCATGAATCGCCTTCTCTAACCCAACAAGCGCGACTACTTCTTGGATACGCTCTTCTGTAATACCTTCCATCATGCGGGCATACTGCTTCAGGTTTTTCCATCCACTTAAGAACGGATACATTTCTGGGTTCTCTACAATCGCCCCAACACGACGCACGGCACCTTTAAAATCTTTGCGGATACTCTTTCCTTCAATCACTACGTCGCCTTCTGTAATTCCAATCAAGCCTACCATCATTCGGATTGTCGTTGTTTTCCCGGCACCATTTGGCCCCAAGAATCCAAAAACTTCACCGCTACGAATTTGGAAGTTTAGACCTTTGATGATTTCCTTTTTACCAATGGTCTTTTTCAGATTCACGATGTCCATCACTACTGTTTGTTCGTTCACGACCTCACTCCTTTATATGTACTCCCTCCTTAGGTACGTATGAATTGGAAATTTGTTTCAATTTTTGAACAGTTTTTTGGGAAATGTTCAGAAAGTGGTCTGATTTCCTTAAATTTATCGGTATACTAAAAGCAACATGGCATTCTGATTCACTTATCCACATGTGCATAGAAATTCTCAAGTTTGCTTATCCACAGAATTAGAAGGAAGTATGGCTTGAAAAGTTATACACAAGTTAAGCATTCAAAAAGCCGCTCTTCTAGTTAACGAAGAACGGCTTCACTTCTTAATTTTGTTGCTTCAAGCTTCTCGCAGCTTGAACATCTTTATAAATTGTATACGCTACAGTTCCAAGAACTATCACGATTCCAAAACCAAGTGGCAAGTCTAACCAAAACTTTGCAATTCCAAGAATCGCTGCTACTAGTAACAATAATTTCAAGCTTGCTAGATACTGTTTATTCAAAATGAAAAATCTCCCTTTTTCAACATTCGGCTTCACAATATTCCATGGCTATCTACTACTAACTAAAGCCTTTTTCAAGTCTTCGTCCCCATTCTCTTCGATGAATTTTTTCACTGAATATCCAGCACTATTTATTATTTCCACATCTGGACCTAACTCTAGACAAGAGAGAAGTAATTCATTTGTTTCATCAGAACGTACTTTGAATGCCTCATAACACATAGTAAAAAATGCTGAATTCCCATATTTTTTATCTTGTAAATCTAAGTCGACATTTAGCTCGACCAGTCTATGGGCTAGTTGTACCGCATGTCTATCCTCAAAGTGCGCTGCTATGTAATGCAGTTCATTACACCCATCTTTTGAAACGTTATTGACTAGAGCCCCTTGATTTAATAGCAAATCCGCAATCTCAAATTTTCTATTGCTCAAAGACTGTTGTAGCAAACTAATCCCCCGGTCATCCACAAGATTCATTACCTCACTTACAGTTTTCTTATCTGCTCGCAATTTCTCTTGAAAGTCTTCTAAAGAACCAAACCTAATTGTCACCCAATAATCTCTTTCCCCATTGCCCATTCGTAATCCTTCTCCTTTACTACTTGTAACTTTCAAATACGATTAGTGTTATTTCAAAAAATCCAACGCCACTTTTTGCTCGTCCTTCTCGGTAACCTGCAATACAAATGCACGGCGGTCTTCAATCGTCGGAAGCTCTCTAAAATACGTTTGCACACTTTTAGTTAAAAACGCACTGTCATAGTCCGCATCATCATTCACACGCAAAAGTTCACTATAGAACCGCAGATCTCGGTAATCCTCCAGCTGCGTTTTTACAGCCTGCCACTTGGTTACGCGCGGCATCAACTTGGGACGCTTGATTACCGTCATCTCACTCTTCAATTGCATCAAAAAGCTCTCCACTTCGGAAATGCATTCATCGAGCTTCGCGTACTTGTACGATTCCAAGTTCGGCAAAATCTGATCTTGATAGCGCATATAGCGGGTCTCCCGATACTCCATCTTCCCGAGCTCACTTTTCTTCTTCAATTTGTTCAAATGCCATTGATGCTTTTTATCATTCAGGTCAGACAATATCCCGACCAGTGAGGGCACCATAGCGGCTGCCGCTTTTAATTTATCTGGATTTTTCCTGGCGAATTCCATCCCCTTGATACCAAGGTCTTTTACGATTTCTAATGGGATTTTGGGCAATGTCTTGTCCTCCAAACAGTAACGAGTTTCTCTTTTCACTATACCGCTCTCTCTCCTATATAGAAAGAGTCTAGATCCCACCTAGTTCTTTTAATCTCGGCTCAGCTGTGAAAGCACTTGTTTATGATAGTATTGCAAATAATGCCAAGTGCGTAAGGAAAGAAGGATCCAACTAACATGAGTCTATTTCAAAAACTAACGGGTTTATTCACTACACAAAAAACACCTTCTGGTACGGTCATCCCCAAGAATGCTTGTTACTTCTGTAAAAAGAAGTCGCGTGACATGCGAACGTACCGGAACGAAGCCAATCAGACAATCAAGGTTTGTCGATTGTGTGTGGAGTATGCGGAGCGGCGGGGGTTTGGAAGAGAGCACTGACCGCTTTATTTTAAGGCGCATACCATCTAGTAGCAAGAAGATCCGCTCGACAGAAAGCTGAATGTACCTGTGTTGGACACCATTCTGCTTTCGTGCAGACACCATTCGAGGCTTTGCTGAGGAATTGTGGCTGACACAGGTATCAGGTATGTAGTGTTAGAGAAAAAGAATATAATTGTACTTGTTTGAAATATTTATTTACTTGCGCCATTGATGTTTAATATTTGTCCTGGTGATATTAGAATTAGAGAAAGTTTTATTTTTATCTAGCATTAAGGCATTATCTCCGGTATACCTACCCTATTCAAAAATCACATTATCCTTCATAAACAAGAAAGAATTAAAATAGCGTGGATAGACTCTTTCAAGAAGGGTTACCCACGCTATTTTTTCACCTCAGATAAAACCCAATATTTTTTAAAATAAAGCCAGAATTTCAACTCTTTTTCACTCAGCAAACATT
The DNA here is from genome assembly GCF_041475995.1 of Chryseomicrobium imtechense. Taxonomy (NCBI): domain Bacteria; kingdom Bacillati; phylum Bacillota; class Bacilli; order Caryophanales; family Caryophanaceae; genus Chryseomicrobium; species Chryseomicrobium imtechense. The sequence goes on from NZ_JBGOBM010000003.1 coordinate 224,395, forward strand.
GGCAAAAAAATGTTTATATCTACGTTCTTGTTTCGCTATGCTCTTTCTTGGAACTCTAGATATCACTATGATAGGAGAGACTAAACTCCACTGAATTAAACTATAGAAAAGTATTATAAGAAACTCGATGTTTACTACTCATCAGAATCCCAATATTCACTACCAACAGCTGCGTTAGCAAACTCTCTAATAGCATCATCCACTTTCATCTGATGCTCTTCGTCTAATTGGTCATATAATTTTTCCATTTCATCTTCGTCCATCTGTTCTAAATTATCGATAATTTTTTTTACTATTCTTTTTTGTTTTGAACTACTCATGAATTACCTCCTTTGATACTTTTGCCTTTACTATCTATTTCTGAAATCATCTTTAGAATCAAAAATGTTAACACTTGATATACTATTTTTAAAACCACATTCTGTACATTGCCATAAATATTTGTTATCATCAAAAGCTGTTTGTTCATTCAAATGTGCTTCGCAACGATCACAAAACCAATCTACATCAGGAAACCTCCCCAAATCTTTCACCTCCTAAAAACCCCATTTCTATTATCTAAATATTATTTCTTTTTTGAATAATTTTCAATGGTTGTTGAATTTATACTATGACAATAAATATTTAAATTAAAAAATCGCCTAAATAGATTATTATGAACTCTACTTAGGCGATATCGTATTAGTATTTAAATCTTTAATTCTAACCCTGAATTCCCACTTTAATATTCTTTACAGTTTCAATAACCTGATCAGGTATCTTGCCTAGAAAATACTCCTCAATCACATCCCAAAATTCTTCAGTTGGCATTTGAGATTCAAAAATATGCGATAGCATAGCCACACTTAATTTGTGTCGATAGTGAACAGAGTTTAAAATTTTGTTTTGATATCGTTCAGGATGTTTGATCATACTTTCTAGTTGCAGAGTGGAGTTGATACGAATGTATATCTCAGGATTATTACCACCTTGTATCTGATAATTTAATCCTCCAAGTGATTCAAGAAGTCCGAATATTATAGATATCTTTTCAGTTGTATCTCTACTAGATTTAGATAAATAGATGTAATATTGTTTATCCATATCTTGGTGCAGAGTACTTCCACCAAAATAAAAGTTAACCTGTTTATTTACAAATGAGAAGAAATCATCAAACGATGGTCTAATCTGATAACCTTTTGTATCTTCTTTGTAGAGAATATTACGCGCATTGGAATTTTGCCCTAAACGATCGTAACGCGCCATTGCTTGCAAAATGGTATGCGCCACGTTTTGTGATTCATAAGAGTTGATTTTCATCTCTCTCGTCAAAAATTCAGCAAAGTGTTCTAATTGGAAAAACTTTTGAGTCAAGACCTGCCCCGAAAAGAACTTTGCAATCTTATTTAGTCTCGTTACAGTCTGATTGATACTAAAGTCTAGAGACTGATTTTTAGGTGTGAATTGTACAAGCATTACTGGGTCTATTTCGTGCAAGTAATCCAGTTTAATGCGATCGTCTTTCTTATGAAAATGATATTTAAATTCAGGAAAAGACATCTTGCGATAATCTTTTTCCCATATCTCTTTTAAGTTCAACTCATAAATGGCTGTGTATTTATTTCCCTTGGGCATTTCTTTTACTTTCTTAGCTATTTTCGAGTTCTTTACTAAATCAAGCTTCCTTTTAGCTGCTTCTGTCACTTGAAAATACTCTCTCGAGAATATTCCTCTTGGCCTAGCAACAAATGGTGAGTACCCAATGCGATTCACAAAATCTTTTTCGATTAACAGAAGGGCTGTTTTTAATTTTCCTTCTACATCTCCATCCATGTCGTTTACATTGTTTTCAGCGAAGATATATGCAAAGTCATCAACACTTACAAGTAAGTTACGCGAATACTTCTTCTCTTTGTATACACTAAATATTTTTTGTGCCACCATCTGGAGTTGATTTTTTCGAATGATAGACATACCATGCAATTTCTTAATATGAGAAAAATCATTTTTCAAGTAATCAAAGTGAGCTTTGCCGTCAATTCGAGGATCTCGGGCTGCACGGCCTATTTCTTGAACGTAATCACAGACATTACCTGTCGGAGCATAATGATAAACGTGATGTATGTCAGAGATATCGATTCCCATACCAAATGCTTTTGTTGCGAGCATCACTTTTAATTCACCATTTTTAAATAGCTCGGTATTTTTCTCTTTCTCTTCTTTACTGAGCCTGCCGTAATAAACGCCGACCTTCCCTGCTAGTCGCGGATGATTTTCTTCGAGATAAATTTTAAAGTTATGAATCAACGGTATAGTCGGGAAATACACTAATACTTTTTCCTCGTTTTTAACTAAACTCTTCAATCTTTCAGCTGTAATCAAAAACTTGGTACGTTGATATTGCCCATCTTTCATTTCTTTATCAGTCGCCTGAATTCTTACCGCTAAATCCTCTCGACGAACTTTACCCAGATAAACTTTAGGTTTGATTAATCCCAGACTGTCCCGAGTTTCTTTATACATATCTTCTTCTCCACCATATATAGCTGTGGCAGTAAAAGTAGCAATCGGAAATTTCATTTCTTTACGCATTTTTTGTAAGTAGGTACCTAAATACCAATAATCTGAACGGAATGCTTTCCCCCATGTTGTGACGATGTGGGCTTCATCCACAATGAATAATCCCACTTTCGTTGTATCCCCAATCAACATTTTGATGTCGGAGCGGCTAAGCAGCGTTTCGGGAGAAATATATAAGATTGCCAATTCATTGTTTTGAATCTTTTGTTGTATCTCCATCTTTTCCATCGGAGTTATATTTGAGTTGATAGTTGCCGTATTGTTTATTCCTCGTTCATGTAGATTATCTACCTGATCTTTCATCAGCCCTATTAGAGGCGATATAACAATTGTCAAAAGCTTATATTTTTCAAAAAGCATAAGTGAAGGCAATTGGAACATGACAGATTTACCCGCTCCTGTTGGCGAGGTCACAAACACATCTCGGAAGGGGTGATTGTTTCTAGCTTTCTCTACTTCTTCTACAATGTCGTCAATAATTTGAGCCTGACTCACCTTGATAACTTCATTAGAATTGTCCGGATCTTTATAAATCTCCAATTCTCTGAATCGATCATATCCCCAATACTTCATTAAATATTGCGTATAAAGTGATTCATCTACATTTTTGAGATTAATACTTTTTTTAGACACCTTAAAATTCTTTTGAGGAAATAAGAATCTTAATAGTTCAATTCTCTCCTCATAATTGTTAAGGAGTAAATCCATTTTATTCGAATGAATAAGTTCAATATTATCTTCTTTAGAATCCACTAAAACAGAATTTATCAATTGAAGAAAAGGCTGTTCATCTTCTGAAATCTCAATTGATAAATCATAGGATGCCTCCGCCACTTCTTTAACAATATTTTGTTGTTTAGAAACGGTTAAAAAAGGAATCCACTCTTCTAAATATTCTTCTTCTAAACTATACGATACGTAAACTTTATCGAGTTGAACAATCGAGCTATAAATAGCCGATATACCAGCAAAGTTTTGACTCTTCACATCTTGATCATCATTAGAATAATCTTGAATTAATTCTTCCAGATTTGAAATTGTGTAGTGAAGCGGAAACGTACGGTAATACAGGTTGTTATAAATAAACTTCACTTCTAAAAAGCTGTTCAACGAATTATGTATTTGTAACAAATATTCTTCCATAGTTACCCAACAAAACTTTTGTTTAGGTTCACCTATAAAGCTGACTACTTTCTGTAAACTCTCAGGATTTTTTGGCATGATTTTCTCAAGTGTAGTTGGGTACGCATAATCTAATAATTTGTAGTCACCTATGTTTGATACATTTTCCGGAGTAAAACCTGCTAATACAAAAAGAGTGTTAGTTGAATTCGAGTCATCAATTAGACTTATTAGATTTTCTTCAGTAACTAGTAAATTTAGATGCATAATTGAACCTCCCCTTAAATTCCATTATACTTACTCTAAGGAAAAATTTCACATATAGATAAGGTGAGTTTATGGAATTGATCAATAAGATAATTAAATTATTGGACTCTGATTATCCAGACAAATCTCAAATGATTAATATTCCAGAGATTTCACTAAAGTTGATGCAAATTTTAGAGGTAACTGAGCCCATTGATAAAAAATACTTAGAAACTTATTTAATAAGTAAAGGGTACTCCTTTTTTTCATATGAAATTTCTGATAAATCAAATAAGTTTGAAGCGATTGCTGAAGTTCAATCTAGTCACAAACAGGACGAAGAAATAGCTGTGACAATTGTAGAAGATGTTGCGGAAACACAGGAGAACGACTTCGATCTCAATCAATTTTTAGAGTCAGAAGAATTTTTAAAGAAAGTTGAAGATGTAAGTTTATTTACTTCATACCGACAAAATGGTGAACTGTTTGAGTATTTAGTAGAGTCCCCTGAAAGACATGATGAGATTGTTGAAAAATTAGTAGAGAATAATCAAAATCTAGTGAATAAAATTGCTATCAGATACCAAGGAATTGCCGGTAAAGCTCTTACTCACGAAGACTTGGTGAATGAAGGTAATTTAGGATTGTTGAAAGCCATCGATCGGTTCGATGTTACCAGAGGTTTTCACTTCTCTACCTATGCCACACATTGGATTAGACAATCAATAACTCGAGCAATCGCTGATAAATCAAATATCATCCGTATTCCTGTTCATATGTTTGAAAAAATCAATAAAATGCGCAGGATTGAACGTGAATTTTTAGTTAATCCCGAAGCCGAAGACCTATATGAATATCTTGAATCTCAAGAAATATCTAGAGAGCAATATTATAAACTTAAAACAATCGAGAATAATTTTTTACATGATGTATCTCTAAATCAAGTAATTGGTGAATCAGAGGATGCAGAACTGATGGATTTTATCAATCTGGACTCAGCCGACAATATTCTTCTAAGTCACGATATTATTCAATATTTTGATGCTGAACGTACAATCGAACAAAAAGCATTAACAGAAGAGTTAATACGAGTGATGAGCGATTTAAAAGACCGTGAACGTGAGGTAATCATTAGTCGTTTTGGACTTGATGGTGGAGAACCCAAAACTCTCGAAGAAGTAGGAAAGATATTCGGAGTCACGCGCGAGCGTATTCGACAAATTGAAGCAAAAGCCCTGAGAAAGTTGCAGCACCCTTCAAGAAGTAAGTTGTTAGTTGATTTTATTGAATAAAGCGAGGTCATCCCATGCCCATTTACAACAAACTTATCCGAGACCGAATCTTAGAAATCATCGAAATAGACGGCAAAACTTATGATATGGAAATCCTATCAAAAGAACGTCACGAGGAAGAGATAAAAGCGAAACTCACTGAAGAAGTCCACGAGTACCAAGCAACTCAAAACGACCATGATGCACTAGAAGAACTGGCAGATATTCTGGAGTTGGTTCACGCTGCTCTTCCGCTACATAATGCAACATACGAACAGTTGGAAGAAGTACGCATGAAGAAGAAAGAAAAACGAGGCGGGTTTGATAAAGGGATTTATTTGATCGAGGTGCATGATGACTGAGATTCGGTTCATCACAGAGAACCTAGTCTCAAATTTGGAACAGGAATTAGAACAAGCTACGACTGTCTACTGGATTACTGCATTTGCAATGAAGTCGGGTGTGGACCTGGTACTTCCTAGTTTAGTAGATGCCGCAAAGCGTGGAGCAGACATTAAACTTTTAGTAGGCGATTATTTATCCATTACGCAGCCAGAAGCTTTGCGACGGTTAATTGATGCAGTGCCAGAAGCAGAAGTACGCATTTATCAGAGTCATGGACTTTCCTTTCACCCAAAAGCGTACTTGTTCCGAAATACTACAGAGAATACATTGATCGTTGGATCTTCCAACCTTTCAAAATCTGCGCTTACAAACGGAATTGAATGGAGTCTATCTGTGCCAACACCACTTGAAGAACCACTCTTTGAAGAAGCTGCAACTGAGTTTATGCGTCTGTTTTATCACCCTCAAACTCTACCTGTGAATTCTGAAACTCTTCTTTTATATGAAGCTAAGTACAGCGAAAACAATAAGGCTATGCCACTCAGTTCTCTCTGGGCAAAGCAAGATGAGATTGAAGTGATGTTTGGAACAGACGGGACAGATCATGAGCCTGTCTTGATTGAAACGAACGAAATTTATTCAACAGATGTCACTCCCCGTCCAGCACAGGAATTGGCGTTGAAAGCTCTGGAGGAGTCAATGGAGGAAGAGTACGATAAGGCTCTTGCCGTTATGGCGACGGGTTTAGGCAAGACGTATCTTGCTGCTTTTTTCGCGGACCGTTTCAAACGTGTTCTCTTCGTTGCACATAGAGAAGAAATTTTGTATCAAGCACGTGACTCTTTCCAACATGTTCATAATTCGAAGAAGTCCGGACTTTACAACGCAACACACAAAGACATAGACGTAGATTTCTTATTTGCATCAGTGGCTACACTTAGTCAAGAACACCATCTAGCTAAGTTCCAATCCGAAGAATTTGATTTGATTGTTGTTGATGAGTTCCACCACGCGACAGCCCCAAGTTATATGCGCATCATCAATCATTTCAAACCTAGATTTTTATTAGGCATCACTGCCACACCTCACCGATTAGACAATAGTGATGTATTCGGGATTTGTGATGGGAATGTCGCTATTACCATTAACTTCTTAGATGCCATTCAAAAACAATGGCTGGCCCCTTTTAAGTATTATGGAGTTTATGACGATACGGATTATAGTCAATTACGTTGGGTTGGAACTGGCTATGCGGAGGAAGATCTTGCTCGAGTTCAGCTCCGTGAGTCGATGGCAGAAATGATTTTCTCAGAGTGGCAATCAAAAAAGCAGACGCGTACAATCGGGTTCTGTTCTTCCGTTCGCCAAGCACAGTTTTTAGCAAATTACTTCAAACAACAAGGCATTCATGCGATTAGTCTAGATGCCAAGTCGGACCCAGATGTACGGAAAAGTGCGCGACAAAAGTTAAACGATGGAGAGCTCGAAATTATCTTTACTGTGGACCTTTTCAATGAAGGGGTAGATATCCCAAAGGTAGATACACTTCTATTTGTTCGGCCTACCGAATCTCTCGCTGTCTTCACCCAACAAATCGGACGTGGTTTGCGTCTGGCTGATGGAAAAGATCATTGCGTGATTATCGATTTGATTGGTAACTATAAAAATGCAGATTTAAAGTGGAGGGTTTTTAATCCTGATCACGCATTAGATGAAAGTATAAAACATATCTCCGAGATGCTACCCACAGATTGTGAAATAAATTTAGATACTCAAGTTATCAACCTTATTGATTACATGACCGAGAAATATCAAAGAGGTAAGGAGTTTTTATTAGTTCAGGATCATATTATTCGAACAGACCTTGGAAGAAGGCCTACTTATTTAGAATTTCATCTGAATTCTCAGGTCGATTCATCTGAAATAAAAAATCAATATTCTAGTTATTTTCATATGTTAAAAGCAACTAACGATTTAACTGAACATGAACTTATTGTCCTAAGACGATATAATGATTGGTTTGTTGAAGTTGAAAGAACAGGAATGAGCAAAAGTTACAAAATGGTTCTTTTAAGGTGTATGCTAACACGTGGTGTATACGATTGGTTCAAACCATTTAAAGCTATTGAAGCAGCTTCTTGTTTTTATGATTATATTTGGAGTAAAAAATACCGAAGAAATATTGACATGTCAGAAAAGCAACAACTTACTTTTGCAAATTTCAATGAGAAAAAAATTGCAACACTTATTCAAAATATGCCAATGAATTTTTGGAGTAGCAGCTCAAATGGACTTGTTAAGTTTGAAGACAAAATCTTTTGGATTGATTTAGAAATTCATGATGAAGATTTAGAAATTCTCTACGATTGGACAAGTCAAATTTGCGAATACCGATTGCATACGTATTTTGAGAGGAAGGCAAAAAGATTAAATTAGATTAATAATGCCCTTTCTACTATTCGCTAAATACATTCTTAAAAAACAATTAAGATTTAATATAGATACTATACTTGTTATTTGAGAGGATGCTAGAGTCTATTAAGTTAGTAAGAAGAAGCTAAACTTCTAAAAGAAGTTTGGCTTTTGGTCTTGGGCTTGAAATGATTACTGAAACCAATGAGCGAAAAGCTCCGTAAACAAGTTATACATCCAATAAAGAAAGGAGCCCCAAAATGTCCGGAGCCTTACTCAATCTTCTATTGATCATTCCCCTCCTCATCCTAGCCGTCTACCTCTCCCAAGGCAAAGGCGCTTTTCTGATTGCGGGTTACAACACGGTGCCGAAAGAGGAAAAAGCGAAGTATGATGAGGTCGCGCTATGCAAATTTATGGGAAAAGCACTGTACGGGATCTGCTTCAGTTTGGTACTGCTCTCTCTAAGTGAATGGCTAGAGATTCCCGCACTGCTATGGATTGGTATTGCGCTGATGATAGGACTGATTGTTTTTACGCTTGTGTATTCAAATACGGGGAATCGTTTCCGTCAGCAGTAGATCCAGCTCAGTTGCGAGCTGGATTTTTATTTACCGTAAAGTAAATTGGAAATATAAAGGATTAAAGTTTACTTTACTTTTTGATAAGTTTACTTTATTATCAAAAGTAAGAGGTGAAGCAGATGAAAAATGAGGTGGGCGATTCGATTGCCAATAAGGTCTATGAACACCGGGTTCTTGCCAAACTGACGCAGGCAGAGCTTGGGAAGGCTGTTGGGGTATCGAAGCAGACGATTTTTGTTATGGAAAAAGGCAATTATGTGCCGTCGCTGCTCTTGGCTTTCCGGATTGCTGATTTTTTCAAGGTGGAAATTGGGGATATTTTTACGTATGTAAAGGGGATGGATGAGAAATGAGGATAGATCACGTAGGAGCATTTGTTTTTTCTCCGCTGATGGACTGGGCCGAGCAATCGAATGCGAATTTTAATATGGTATTGATGGCGAGCTTAGGGGTTTTACTTTTGGGAGCCGCACTTATCACGGTTTACTATTATCGGATCGGGAAGCCTGATGAGCGGACGAATCAAATTTATTTGAAGAGCACGTTCGTCTTGCTAGGCGCGGTGATTCTGGGGGATTTTATTCTGCCAAAAGAAGAAATGTGGACGATTTTCTTTGTACTCAAGTACGGGGTGGCATTTGTCGCGACTGGTGTATACTTGGCGATGCAATATAAGCGGGAGTTTGCGGGGTAATCTAAAAAAACATGTTGGATATGTAGACTTGTCATGAATAACCCTTATAGTCTTAGTATTTTCTCCAACTATGGACGAGTAGTTCATAGGTTACATTCTTGTATCATCTTCACGTATAATGTTTTTCGTAACAGTCGAAGGGAATGTATAAGGTGTACCACAAATTAAGGGATTGGAGGAATTGTACATGGCAAATCGAAAGGATGATCAGAAAATCCGTCGTGAAGAAGCCGAACACAAAGTCGGCGAAGACACTTCGTACAATCCTGATCAGATAATTAACGAGGAGCTTGACGAAAAAGGCGGTCAGATTAGTTCTTCAAGCTACTCCACTAACCATTCATCAGACGACGTGACATGGAGCAAAGAGGATGTTGCTCGTAAAGGTAAAAAACCTGACCAAAGCGGAATCAACACCTCCGGCTCGTAATTCAATATATATATGGGAGAAGGCGTTGGTGCCTTCTCTTTTTAATTGCTTAAAGCCTTGTTAATCACGTCAGCCTCTTTACGGAGTCGCATGTAATAGATGAGCCAGACGATACCCGAAGTCTTGGCCCTGTTACGTGTAAGTGCATTGATAATTTGATTTTTCTTTAAATGCGGATAGGGATTTTTTTAATATAGTCATTTTCATTGAAATGACTGTATTGAATCGGTTTATTGGGATTTGCGGTGGACCAATAGCTCGCCTTGGTGCCTTATAGAAACAGATGGATTAATTTGGATTTTATTGGTAGGATTAACTATACATAAATTGGATGAGGTGAAGACATGAACGAAAAGCTACTGCTGGCACTATTCATGGTTGCCACTGCTATCATGATATCGATAGTCATTGAGAATTGGATTGCTGTCGCCTGCTATTGGATCTTGAGTGCAATGACCATATTTTATATTTTTACAGAAACTGAAGAGAAGTCTTCAAAAGACAGTCAGTAAAAAGGTGCGTACGCTATGTGCACACCTTTTTTAACTATTCGAACTGTATGTATAATAGTCCTGCGCATGGTGGACTTTAAATCCCACAGATTCATATAACCGCAGAGCATGCGCATTTGTCGCTTCGACCTCCAAATGGACCGAGTATCCTGCTTCACTTTGGTCTTTCACAACCCTGCGAAGGACATTGCGGCCGATTCCTTTTCCTTGGTGTTCAGGTAAAATTGCAAACCCGTAGATCCACGCTTGGCCTTCCTCTCGCTTCACGCGCACTTTCCCAACCGGCTCTCCTTCCACATCAATCATCCACAAATCTGTGTCCGGTTCCGCAGTGATGCGTCCTTCTGTTGCGAGTGAATCTTCCCGTGTCAGTCCGAATGCTTTGATATCCATTTGCACACGAAGTTCTCTATCTCTGTCTTCCGCAGGTCGCAGTGTAAACCCTGTTGCTTCCGGTAATTCCACTGGCTGCCACTGCATTTGATGTTCAGTGAACGAGTAGATAGCTCCTTTCTTTTGCAAGAATGCTTTTGCTGCTTCAGAAGAAGCTGGTGCATTCATTAAGACTTTTGTGAATCCTAGTTTCGATACGGTCAACATTGCTTCATCAAACAGGCGTGTAAAATGACCCGCACGACGAGACCTCGGCCTTACCATCCCCGTGACTTCGACAGTAGACCCAAAACCATAGAGCCCAAGAAAGGCTACGAGTTCGTCGTTTTCATAGTGGAGAAAATCATACTCATTGGATTCTCTATCTTCGAGCATCTCCCAGTTCAGTTTCATCTCAAGGTGGTCATGAGCCTCCACTACTTTTTGCAACGTCTTGATGGCTTTTAATTCTTCCAGCGTTCTCATGGTGTGTCCCTCCTTACTCGCTGCACTCTTACTAATTCTTGCAAAACACTGTTTTCACGTTCGATATAAAAATTCTTGAACGGGTCAATGGGATCGAAGGTGGTACCAAGCCCCTTTTTCGATTCGGTCGGGGTCCGTTTGGATGGCCTGTCCTGCGAGTTCTCGAATCACGAAATCTGTATACCCGGTTTCTTCTAGCAGCTCTCGTGCAAGTGCCTGCTTGTCACTCTCTCCTGCTTCCACACCTCCCCTAGGAAACTTGTAGTCTCCGCGGTTTGATTTCATCATTAGTAAGTCTTGGCCACTCCAGATAATGGCGCGGACTCCAGTGCGCGTCACAACCTTTACATCTTGCGGAATCGGGTCTCCGAGTATAATTTGAAATTCATTATGTGTGCTTTTCATATAAACGCTCCTTTCCTATGACCTGTTCTCAAGTTCCCCGTGGAACAACTAGTCATTTAAATTGGCTGGTTGTAAATTAATGATTTTCACGAGTTGTTCGTTCATTTCCTGGGCAGATGCTTCGAAACCATGTTGATACCAGTGCAAAATCATCCCGATGATCGCATTCGCTTGATAGGCACAATACAAATCTCGTTGAATCTCGGGCTGATTCCAGGAAGTCGCATGGTCATTTAAAAATAAGGTCCGTACTTCATCAAACAGCAGGTAGTAATACAAAAGAGGCACTCGTTTAGACAATACAATTGCATAAAAAGATTCGTAGTTCTTAATGTGATGGAAAATCCGGATAGTGGACGGATCCAATTCTGATGTCTTCAAGACAGATACATGGCGGTACGGCTCTTCATAGGATTTTGCGAGGTCCGCTGTGATTTCCCGGAAGTATTCCTCGAACACATCATTGATTTCTTGGTAATGAAGATAAAACGTTCCGCGGTTAATCTTGGCTTGTTGGCAAAGTTCTGTGATGGTAATTTTTTCGAGCGGCTTTGTTTTTAACAATGCAACTAGTCCTGCATGCAAGGCATCTTTTGTTTTGAGAACACGTAGATCCGTTTTCATTTTTTGTTCACTTCCTCCTCGACACATTTATGCGTTTTGTTCATTAGTAAACAGAATCTTATTTTTTGATTATTGTGGCAATTTATTGTTCCTAGTATACTTTTTATTAAACAGGTGTTCAATAATTATCTTAAAATAAGACTGGGGAGGACACATACATGCGTTTAAAAGACAAAGTGGCCATTGTAACAGGCGCAGCTTCCGGAATGGGAAAAGCGATTGCGGAAGCGTATGCAAAACAAGGAGCAAAAGTCGTAGTCTCGGATTTGAATGGTGAAGGTGCTGAGGTAGTAGCGAAAGCGATTCAAGACAATGGTGGCGAAGCATTTTCGATTCAAACGAACGTGGCAGAGAGTGCAGATCTGGATAAATTGTTCGAAGAAACCGTTGCGAACTATGGGCATCTTGATATTCTCGTGAACAACGCGGGCATCATGGATGGCATGGAACCTGTTGGGGAAATTGAAGACGCACGGTGGGATCGCGTATTCGCAGTCAACACGACAGCTGTCATGCGGGCATCTCGTCTAGCAGTGAACCACTTCTTAGAACGCGGTCATGGTGTAATCATTAACAATAGTTCAGTCGGCGGATTGTACGGAGCACGTGCTGGGGCTGCTTATGTGGCATCGAAACATGCGGTCGTTGGTCTAACGAAAAATACAGCATTTATGTATGCGAATAAAAACATTCGGTGCAATGGAATCGCTCCCGGTGGCGTCGAGACTAATATCGGCTCTTCGATGACAAGCTTGAGCGAGTACGGAATGGGTCGTCAGCAACTTGGAATGGCTATCAACCCGCGCATGGGCAAACCAGAAGAAATTGCGCAACTTGCGGTGTTCTTAGGGTCAGACGAGTCGAGCTTTGTAAACGGACAAGTCATTGCGGCAGATTCTGGTTGGACGGCTTACTAATTTATAGTCACTTTCACCAACCTTCAGAGGTTTTCTGGGGGTTGGTCTTTTACTTTTAAATTTCTTCTTCTGGCCAATTAGTATACGTATACTTTTCATTTGAGTTAACAGGCTGGTACTGATTGCAGTAGTACAAGAGGTTTCTTGCCCTAGACGATCGATCTACTTCTTCCGAGAAGAAATCCACAACATCTTCACGACTTGCGATGACTGTATCTTTCAAACAAAATATCTCATCTTCCAAGTCTCCATAAGGATTACAATTTCCGTGACGACAAGAAAGACAACATGCTATATTCACTACTTTAGGAAGTGCTTTTTGTAACTTCATTACAGCGTATTCCATAGAATCATGTTCTTCCGATTGTATATGTTGTTCATTTATCTGAACTTCAAACTGGATGGCTCTTTTTCCTTCTTCATCCACTTGAGTAAACTTCATTTTTGTAGGAAGTTCAATTATGTTCTCTCCAACTCTATAGTGCACATTTAAACTAGTTAATTTCATCGTCATTCTCCTTTGCTACTCCATATCTTTTCATAAAAAGCACCGAACCCGAAAAGATTCGGCGCTCTGCTTTCTTATTTTCCTGCTTGTCGGTCATAATTTCGGATGTGCATACTATTCCCTCGCACCATACCGAACTTTTCATAATAGGCGACTAAATCATCGTCGCAAGCTAAATCAATCATATAGAGGTGACGCAGTTCTGCAAACATTCGCTTCACTAGTTCTTTTCCAATCCCTTGGTCTTTATAAGATGGAGTCACTTCTAGAAATGGAATATAGGCAGACAATACGCCGTCACTTACGGCTGTGATGAAGCCAACCACGCGGTTTGTATCCGGTTCGATTGCGATCACGGCATGGCTACTGTTTTGTAAGAGCTTCACGTGTGTTTCCGCGCTCGGCGGGTTCGGCCATCCCTCAAAGAATTCCGCGAGCTGCTCGGGTTGTAGTGCATCGACATTTGTAGAATAGCTCATTGTTTCTCTCTCCTTTTCATTGGCCTCTGAAAACGAGTGGGAATCAATTGTACAACAACATAAATTCTCCTACTTTCTTGTTAAATCGTTTGTTTTCCTTATGTTACCATACAGCAATTCCTTGTCGACCCTATTCCTCAAATAAGTATGCTATTATCTAAGTAATCAAACAATTCAAGGAGGCTCATCATGAATTTAGGACTGACAGATAAAGTGGCACTCATTACGGGTGGTAGTAAAGGTATTGGATTCCAGACAGCTCTTGATCTTTCTGCTGAAGGTGCGCATGTCGCAATCGTCGCACGTAGCGAAGAACATTTGCAGAAAGCCAAGGACGAAATTAAGGAGAAGACAGGGCGTGAGGTACTTACTATTTCAGCGGATGTCTCGCAAGAAAGTGAGTGTAAACGTGCAGTGGACGAGGCAGTCGCACACTTTGGGAAGTTACATATTTTAGTTAACAACGCAGGTACTGCAGCGGCAAAGGCGTTTGAAGATGTCGACGGTGAAGCGTGGCAGAATGACTTGGACCTTAAGCTTGGTGGAACTATCCACTGTTCCCGTTACGCAATCCCACACATGAAAGAACAAGGAGGCGGGGCTATCGTCAATTTGGCAGCAGTCGTAGCAAAGACGCCTCCAGCAAGCAGTCTCCCATCTTCCGTCAGTCGTTCAGCCGGTCTTGCATTGACACAGGCGATGAGTAAAGATCTTGGCAAGCATAACATTCGCGTGAACGCTGTATGTATCGGTTTGATTCGCAGTGACCAAATTGAAAAAATGTGGCAAAACAATCGCCCAGACCTCACGTGGGATGAGTTCTCGCATGAGACCGGTAAAGGCATCCCGCTCGGCCGGATCGGTGACACTCAGGAAGCTTCTAACGTCATCACGTTCCTCGTATCAGACGCTGCTTCTTACGTGACGGGCACGGCTGTCAACATTGACGGTGGTTCCGGAAACGCTCTATAAAAAAATGACCCCTGGATTTGTCTCAAACACTAAGGATACTTACTTAGTCATGAGACAACCCCAGGGGTCTAAGTTTCATTAACTCTTCGCTTCCCTCAAGTAACGCGGATAGGCAAGTAGAGCTAGTGTAATACAGGCAATTCCAAATCCGACGAGGACTGCAAGCGACTGCCATACGTCCATAAGCGTACCGTTGTCGAGAATCACTGTCTTATACCCTTCAAGTGCCCAGTAATGTGGTAAAAAATGCGCGATGTTTTGCATGACGTCGGGCATAAACTCTACAGGCATCCAAAGACCCCCAAGCATCGCTCCCCCAAGTGCAATGACCTGAGTCAACGCGATTCCCATATTTTCTGTTTTTGCTAGCACGGCCATGGCCATCCCACAACCTGTCGCTACAAAAGCAAGCCCTATAGAAAGTGCTAGAAGAGAAAGAGGGTCACCAAGAGGCAAGTCATATACCACTACGCCAAACGTGAACAATACAACGATTTGAAGCAACACAACCGCAACAAACGGCAACCACTTTCCTGCAAAGTAGTCGAGGCGGCGGATAGGTGTACTCGCAAGTCGAGCAGCCATTCCGCTATCTCGGTCTTTGATGAATGCAACAACGATAGAAATCATGATATAGAACGAAAACATCACTGTGTAGCCCGGAACTATTTGAACTACTAACTGCTCAGGTTCCGCCCCCATGCTTTCTCCAAAAAGCGTGATAAACCCTACAATGAAAATAACTGGCAGTAGGAATGTCCAAAACCATAATCCTTTGTCTTTCGTCTTCTTTTTCAATTCTAAAAGAGCAATGGCTGTCATGATGCCCCCTCCATTCCCGTATCTCGTAAGGATGTTCCTGTTAAGCGAATGAAAATATCTTCTAGTCGTGCTTGGCTGAGCTCTAAACGCTCGGGCAAGACGGCTTGTGAAGCAAACGAACGTGCAAGCTGCTCTAAAGTTTCCAGAGGCTCATTGCTGACAATACTGAACCCTGCACCTTGTTCCTTGAGTGAAGGAAACCCTTGCAACACTTCAGCAGTTACTTGTTTTCCTTCAACATAAATCGATGAATGATGGTGACGTGCCAACACTTCCTGCATAGGCCCATGCTCTACAACCTTCCCTTGATCAATGAATCCGATCGCATCACAGAGTTGCTCGACCTCTTCCATATAATGACTAGAATAAATCAATGTCTTGCCTTCTTTTTTCAACGAATGGATCAACTCAAATATCGCTCGACGAGACTGCGGATCCACGCCGACAGTCGGTTCATCTAAGATAATGATGTCTGGGTCATGCAACAACGCACAGCCAATATTTAAACGGCGCTTCATTCCACCCGAAAATGTGGAAACAACGGACTTTTCACGTTCTTCTAATCCGATTTGACGAAGTACTTCTTTGATACGTTTGGACACTTGAGCTTTCGGGAGTCCATACAGTCTTCCAAATAAGAGCAGGTTATCTCGTGCTGTCAGCGTTTCCTCTAAGCATATGTCTTGAGGTACATAGCCAATCCGACGTTTGATAGCTAAGCGATTATGATGAAATGTGGCGTTATCGAGCAGTACTTCGCCTTCGTACTCTTCTAGAATCCCGACTAAGATTTTCATCAGTGTCGACTTCCCTGCACCATTTGGCCCGACCAAACCGAAGCAACTTCCTTTTGCGATTGTCAGTTCCACGTCTTGAAGAGCACAGTGTGTACCGTAGCTTTTCTTCACGTTTTGGATGTGAATCATTCAACTTCCTCCCTATCTACGTTTTTGAAGAGACTGATTCATGCGTCTTTCTAGCTGTTTGAAATAGTTGTACCAGCCGAACCAGTTCAGAATGTAGGTGCCTGTGAAAAATAACCACCCAATGACAAGTGATTGTGGGTTTAGTGGAATCCAGCCAGTCAGCCATGTGAAGACAGGGAACAACACGATAAGTGAAGCTGTATAGTGAACAAAGGTCTGCTTTAACATACTCCATTCCTCAACCTCAAATAACAGGGCAGAAACACTAAAATAAGCACCAATCAACATGCTTCCAAAGAGGTTTAATGCAATCAGTCTTGTTGAAACTTCATCTGTGCTGTCGTAAAGAAAGACGATCACAAGCAGTGTCAGCAGTCCACCAACCCCAAACCCTCCAAAGATTCGAATCATCAACTTACTTATCACGACTTCCACCTCCTTCGACAAGTTGGTTACGTAGATGGTGCACGTAGCTTCGTGTCACATATTCTTTATTACCAGACTTGAAGAATACACAAAGATTGCCGTTAAAGGACAATTCGAAACGATCAATCAAGTCTAAGTTTCCGATGACGGATTTGGAGAACCGAATAAAGCCATGGTTCCCTAAAAACTCTTCTAGTTCATACAGCTTCAACTTGAGTTCGTATGTTCCTTCAGCAGTCTGGGCAAACACTTTACGATTGGCTGAGTATACGAAATCAATATCGTGCGGCTGCAAAATAATGGACCGCTCACCATCACTAGCAACGAGTCGCTTCGGAGCAGTGTCTAATTTCTCCAACTCTTTCAGGTGGCGTACAACTGCCTCCACTTCGGCAGTCCATTCATTGGCTTGGATGGTAATCACAGGTGTGTCCTCATATTGAGGATCAATGTCAATTTTGATTTTCATTGGGCCTCCCTTTCTTGTTCATAGTATAGGTCAGTTTATGTAACGGGCGACAAAGATAGGGCCAACATGCTTTAAATCGTGCATAACATGACCCGTTCGGTGTGTGAAACGTAACTTTCTATTCAAGTATATAAAAAAAAGACCCCTAGAGTTGGGTCACTTCTAAGTTTACTTAGCGCGTGAGACAACTCCAGGGGTCTACATTTATCAAATTAGATTAAGCTGTTTTTACTGTAAAGTCGACATCGACGTTGTTGCGGATTGCGTTAGAAAATGGGCAGATTTTATGTGCTTCTTCTACCAACATTTCTGCTGTGTCTTGATCCGTCCCTTGGATAGTGATAATCATTTCGACTGATAATTGATACCCCGCATCACCTTTATTTAACGATACGTGCGACGTGATTTCAGAACCTGAGATCTGTGCTTTCTTTTGCATCGCAACAATATTCAATGCAGAGTCAAAACAAGCTGAGTAAGCACCTGCGAACAATTCTTCAGGTGTCGTCTTGCCTGTCATGTCTGCACCTGGCATTGGCATTCCCAAATTCAAGTCATATGTTCCGCTCTCTGAAGCAACGCGGCCTTGGCGTCCTCCGACAGCTGTAGCAGTTGATGTAAATAGTTTTTGCATAGTGGTTCCTCCTCTAATTTTTTGGTATAATTAAGTTGTACACAATTTAATTTTACACAACTAAAAAACACTTGCAACTAATTTGCACAAGGAGGAATGGTTTATGGATGCTCTTCATCTTTCGAATCAACTCTGCTTCCCGTTTTATGCGGTATCAAAAGAAATCACCAAGCGCTACCGGCCGTTACTCGAACCTTTGCAGCTAACCTATCCTCAATATCTTGTGATGCTCGTACTGTGGGAGACCGATCAACTATCTTTAAAAAAAATTGGTGAACGGCTCCATCTTGATTCAGGTACCCTTACACCGCTAGTCAATAAACTTATTTCACAAGGGTACATCGAAAAAGCACGAAATCCCCACGACGAACGCCAACTCGTTATTCAACTGACACCTACTGGACGCGCGTTAAAAAATGATGCAGCGGATATTCCAGCAAAACTTGCTGAGATTCTCGGTCTCACGGAACACCAGTACTCTGCTTATCAAAAAATGCTTACTGACCTTTCCATAAAGCTTGGGTTAAGTGACGGGACATGCTAATCTTTATTATTCTTCCCAGGGAAGTTTTCAAAACGAGAGTTAACTTAAGATATGAAATCTTCCCAGGGAACTTTTTTATAGGAACTTCTATATTTCCCTATTCGCAAAGTCATACTAATCAATCTAGTAAGAAAGTCCCTAGCTCTACGTTTTACGAAATATTTTTTATTTTATAGGTCTATGGATAGTCATTTAGACCTTAAACCGGAAAGTGGTGTTCTTGTATCAAAATAACCATATTTTTTTCTGATAATAGTATAATAATTTCGACTTTACCTGTTACTATAAAAGAGATGATACATATCGTTGCCACTCTCATAGACTCATTCTGAAACTGTTAGGAGGTTCGTAACATGTCACAAGACCACTCGAGGTATTCTCGTCTCGCCAACATCACGAAAATGATCAACATGAAGCTCGACTTGCGTGAAGTCATGGAACAAGTCACACTCGCCATCTCTGAAGAAATTATGCGCTGCGATTCAGTCGGTATCTACATGCCCCAACCAGACGGCACATTCCGAGGATACGTCGGGAAGCCAGAAGTCATCAATGGCCGTACTTTAGATATGCACGTCATCGACACAGACTATGACCTGTTGGCAAAAGAAGTAATTGAAACGAAAAAAACAATTTATATTCCAGACACCTCGCGCGACAACCGACCGGACCCACGAGCTGTAGAAGCGTTCCAAATCAAGTCGTTACTTGCCCTCCCCATCTCATTCGAAGGTGAACTTTTTGGACTTGTCTTCCTATTTGATTATGGAATCCCTATGAATCTGACAGAAGATGAAATCCAAGCGGTAGAAGCCTACGTCAACATGGCGGCTGTAGCTATCCAAAATGCATCAAATTTGACGCGTAAAGAGATGCTGCTGAACGAAAAGCAGTTGCTTCTTGACGTCTCGAAAGACTTATCGATGTATACCACCCTTCAAGAATGTTTTGATAGCTGCTTCTTCTATATTCAAAAAGTCTTAAACAATCCAAACATCGGCGTTCATCTATTCGACCCAATAGCTAAAAAACGAATCAAACCAGCTAAACTTAGTAAAGAAAGTGACTGGACCGAAGAAAAATGGCTTGAAACTCATAATGAATTGGATGTCGATGACAGTAATGACGTTCTAATGCAAGAAGTCATTGAAAAGAAAGCGTACATCTACATTCCCGATGTCTCGATTGATGATCGACCCAACCATGATGTCTGTAGAAATTTTGGAATCCGCGGCCTTGTCATGTTCCCTCTCATTACAATGGGAGAGGTGTTAGGGCAAATCTCAGTTGTCACACTAGAAGATAATGTCCCACCATACAATGAGACGCAACTGCAACTGGCTCAATCCATTATCGATACGACAGCTTCCGCCTTGTCTCACTTACTTTATATGGAGAAGCAAGAAATCTTGATTGAAGAGCGCACATCGGAAGTTCTTGAGAAAAACAAAGAACTTGAAGAAGTGGTGTCTGAACTCAAACATTTGAGTCGGGAAAAAGAATTGATTTTGAATTCAGCTGGAGAGGGCATCTTCGGTTTAGATTTACACCGGAATATCACATTCTGTAACCCTGCAGGTGCTACGATGCTTGGCTATTCGTCGGAAAGTGAACTGATCGGGAAACCCGTGAAAATTATTACGAACGGCAAAGTGATGGAACGTTCGGAAAACGCATCCGCTTACCCTGATACGTACTTTGAAGAGTACCAAGAATTTTATAGAAAAGATTGTTCTCGATTCCCTGTAGAATATGTAACGTCACTTATCAAAGAGAATGACAAAGTGGTCGGTGAAGTTGTCACATTCAAAGACATCACACAGCGTAAACAGCTTGAGGAGAAAATCAAATACTATGCGTATTTTGATAGTCTCACTGACCTACCAAACCGTGTCTTGTTGATGGATCGCCTGACGCAGGGCTTGAAGTATGCAAAGAAAAACGGAGAAAAAGCAGCGGTTCTTTTTTTAGACCTCGACCGTTTCAAACTAGTCAATGACTCGCTTGGTCACAGTTATGGTGACTTGCTGTTAAAAGAAGTAGCACAGCGTCTAATGACTTGTGTTCCAGAAGGGGCTACGGTCTCCCGCCAAGGTGGCGATGAATTTACGATTTTCTTACCGAACGTCAAAGAAGACAGTGATATTTTAAAAGTCATTAAATGCATTAATGCTGTATTCGTCGATTCGTTTAAACTCAACGAACACGAAATGCATATTAAGACGAGTATCGGCATTGCCTTATTCCCAGAAAACGGGGATACGGCAGAAATTCTGATTAAAAATGCGGATACGGCGATGTACAGGTCCAAAGAGCGGCCAGGTACGAGCTTCCACTTCTTTAGTGAAGAAATGGACATTCGCTCGTATGAATCTATTAAGCTCGAAAACGATTTGTACCGGGCCATAGAAAAAGAAGAACTGTTCATTCATTATCAGCCACAAATCGACTACCGCAATAATGAAATCGTCGGTGTGGAAGCCTTATTGCGTTGGAAACATGCCGAGTATGGTTTGATTCCACCAGACCGGTTTATTCCGCTTGCAGAAGAAACGGGTTTGATTGTACAGATTGGGGATTGGGTGCTTCGCCGTGCATGTCAGCAATTAAAAAAATGGCATGATGAAGGCTTTGCATTACCACGTTTATCTGTAAACTTATCAGTTCACCAATTTGAGCAAACGGATCTATTTGGCAGTATTAAGAAGATTTTGAACGAGACCAGTCTTGATCCAAGTTTTCTCGAGCTTGAACTGACAGAAAACCTGATTGTGAAAAATACTGAATTAACGCTCGAAACAATGAAACAACTGAAAGAATATGGCATCAAGATTGCGATTGATGACTTCGGAACAGGGTATTCATCTCTTGGGTATTTGCGCAACTTGCCAATTTCCAAGTTAAAGATCGATAAGTCCTTTGTCGACCAGATGTTAGTCGATGATGCCGCCATTACGAATACGATCATTACACTTGCCAAGAACTTGAACTTGGAAGTTATCGCAGAAGGTGTAGAAACGAAAGAGCAAGCGGACTATCTACTTGAACAAGACTGCGTTTTGATGCAAGGGTATTATTTCAGTCGTCCACTCGACGCAGAGACTTTAACGAGCAAATACGTATAAGTGAGGAGATCGATGATGAAAGCAGCACGTCTCGTATTAGAGTATTTGAAACAAAATGGGGTTAACCACATCTTTGGAATTCCGGCCGGTTCGGTCAATGCCTTCTTTGATGAGTTGACACAAATGGATGACATCACGCCAGTCGTCACAAAACACGAAGGCGCTGCCGGGTACATGGCTGCCGCTTACGCAAAGTATACGAATCATTTAAGTGTCGCCATTGCATGTAGTGGTCCAGGTGGAACAAACCTCGTGACAGGTGCGGCGAATGCGATGCGTGAACACCTTCCTGTTGTGTTTTTAACAGGCGCAGTTCCCGTCAGTACAATCGGTTTAAATGCTTCGCAGGAATTGGATGCTGCTCCTATCTTCCAACCTGTCACAAAATATAGTGTAGCTGTAAACGACGTGAAAGATGTCGTGGCTGAAATCACAAAAGCTGTAGAAATCGCACTTTCTGGTGTACCTGGTCCTGTACACGTAGCACTTCCAATCGATGTGCAGCACCAGCAAGTTCCAGACGCGACACTTCCTGCTCCTGCAAAACGCAGTTTGATTACACCAGAGGCAGAGACTTTAGCTCGCGTGGCAGATGAATTGATTGCACGTGATACTGGCTATATCTTGGCTGGACAAGGAATCCGTGGGGCTGTTGATTCTGTACTTGAGCTTGCGGAAACACTGGGTTGGCCAATCGTGACGACTCCTCAAGCAAAAGGCTATATTCCAACGGATCACCCACTTCTGGTTGGTGTGTACGGTTTTGCAGGACATGAAGCGGCTTCTGAGCTAGTTGCTTCAGGAAATGCACGCAATGTCGCACTGATCATCGGGTCAAGCCTTGGTGAGACCGCGACGAACAATTACAATGCATCCATTACTGCAGACCGTTTCACTGTCCAACTCGATTTTGATGCGTCGGTTTTCAATCGTAAGTATGAAGTCGACGAAGCTTTGCTCGGGGATATCACATTAAGTGTTCCTGCTCTTGTGGAAGCTGTAAAAGCGAAGAAACAAGATAGTACAACTAGTTTATCTGTGAACAAGCAAGCCCCATCAACAGGAGGAGACGACTACACGACAAAGAACGTGTTAATCGCTCTTCAAGAAGCGCTACCTGCATCGACACGCTACACAATCGATATCGGCGAATTCATGTCTTATATGATCAATCACCATCAAGTAAAAGAGTCGTATACGTATGAAATTAATGTTCACTTTGGTGCGATGGGAAGCGGAATCGGTTCGGCAATCGGCTCAAAGCTTGCAGAACCAGAACGTCCTGTCGTCTGCATCACGGGTGACGGTTGCTTCTTCATGCATGGAATGGAATTGTTGACGGCAAAAGAACACAACTTGCCAATTCTGTTTGTCATCATGAACAATGCACGCCTTGGTATGGTGTATCACGGGCACAACCTGCAGTTCAAACGTACGCATACGTCATTTGAACAAGAGCCTGTGAATATCAGTGCAATGGCAGCTGCCATGGGCATTCCAAATCACCGCGTGACGGAGATGACCGACTTTACACCTGAAAAAGTGAATGAACTGTTGAATCACGGAGGGCCTGCAGTGCTTGAAGTCTTTTTACAAGACAATAGCACACCACCCATGGGCGACCGCGTGAAGTTCTTGTCTTCTTTCGGTAAATAAAAACATATAAATATCCCTGACTCGTCGCTGAGTCAGGGATTTTATGTTTAGCTATGTACTTTCGGCATGTTTTGGAGCACTGCTCCGATTGTCTGCCCTTTGAAAGCATCTGGAACAGCTGTATCACTTTCAAAATAGAAGCTACTTGCTGTTGTGTCCGCTGTGTATCCCATTCTTTGGAGTGTCTCTTGAAGTGCAATAGGAGCTGAAGAAGTACCAGTAGTATGGGCGTAATAAGTTGTTGTGAACACGCGCGTAACCCGGTCTCCGATTTCTGAATAAATGACGAAGCAGTCTGTTGGCTCCTCGATCACCCAACGACCTTTCGCATATAAGGACAGTCCGGCTCCTTCAAGTGCAGAGAGTGCCTCCAGATTCACACTAAACAGTTCATTAATAAACGCTCTGATTTGTTGCCCTGTAGGCTTAGCATCTTGTTGAATAAGCTTTTCTGCTACAACTTCTCGTGAAGAATGATTTGTTGAATGCACTAGAGGCACTTTGTCTAAATCAAAGCCAAATACTTCGTGTACGACTTGAAACACGGCCTCTACACTTAGTTCTTGCTCTGCAAGTAATTGGTCCATCTGTTCTGCTTTTTTCATAGGTCCTCTCCTTCTTTTTGTAACCCCTGGGGTTGTTTCTATAAAAAAGCCAACTTCTTTTTGAGACAACCCCAGGGGTTGTCTCAAAACTCTAAATTTAGTACTCTATAATGGATTAAATATTCTGATATAAGGGAGTGCAAAATGACAAAACCTAGAACTATGAACACCAAAGACTTTTATCACGTCACCATTCACGGACATAACAAGATGTCTATTTTTGAAAATGCTTACGACTGTAACAGGTTTTTAAAGATCTTGGAAAGAGTTCATGAGAAGTATCCATTCACACTAATTGCTTATTGTATTATGCCAAATCATTATCACCTTCTGATTCGTCCGCTTGAAAAGCCATTGTCTGTAATTATGGCATCCATCAACCTACGCTACAGCCTCTATTACAAACAAAGATATGGTCATAAAGGAACAATCTATGATCAAAGATATTTCTCGAGTATTATTACTAATCCAAAGCACCTCATCGATGTGAGCATCTACATTCATTGCAATCCTATTCATTGTAAAACCCCATTGGCTACAACAGCTGAAGAGTATTTATATAGCTCTTATCGCTTCTATAATTCCAGCTCTCAGAGTTCTCCTCCTTATTTGGAAAAGCATATTCTCTTAAATTCCCTCTCTTCTTTATTACCTGATACTTTAAACTCTTACAAGCAATTAATACTTACTAAAAAACCGTATCGCTCAAAGAAGAAACGGCTATTTCGCTTGGCAAAGAGATGATATGAGACAACCCCAGGGGTTATCTCATAAATTAAGTTAACCTTTTTGTGAAACAACCCCTGGGGTTCCACTTCAAATCAGCTTCTGTATTTCTCAGGTAACAAATCAATCGCTGCACATTTAACGAGTTCTCCATTGTGCAACAAAATTACATCTGTCTCTGGACCGTAGTCACTGATCAACTCGCGGCACATGCCACATGGTGCTACAACCCAACAGTTCTCGATATCTTCATGAGGATGCGGGTGCGCAACAGCTACAATTGTCTTGAAAGTATGGTCACCTTCAGAAATTGCTTTGCCTAATGCCATTGCCTCACCGCAAACCGTGATTCGCCCCACGTTCGCTTCCACATGGACAGCTGAATAGATTTCTCCTGAAGTCGCTAAGACGGCTGCTCCTATATGATGGCGACCGTACCGGTAATTCGCTTCAATCACTTTTTCTGCTTCTTTTATAAGCTGATAATCAATTTCTTCTAATGGTTTGACGGATAACATTCTCAAATCCCCTTTTTGAGATAACCCCAGGGGTTATCTCATAAATTAAGTTAACCTCTTTTTGAGACAACCCCTGGGGTTGTCTCACTAAACTTTTAGTACACCACGCCACCCTCGCGAAGCGTAATACGAATCGGCTCCATTGTGGTAAGCAAATACTGTGTTGTAGCGGCGATCCCCGAACAAAGCGCCTCCACGTTCACGAATCTCAGATGGTGTTGCAATCCAGCTGGATGTCTTCAAATCAAATTCTCCAAGCGTCTGCAAATAGCGATATTCTTCTTCTGTCAAAAGCTCAACGCCCATGAGTTCTGCCATCTCAAGTGCTGACGTCTCTGGAGGGAACTTCTTGCGCCCTTCGCGAGCCACTTGATCAAAACATACGCTACGTCGCTCTTTCGGACTTTCTTTTGCGCAATCATAAAAATGATACTGCTCTTTGACAGCGTCAAATCGCACAACGTCCGGCTCGCCGCCAGTCGCTTCCATTTCTGAAAGTGACCAGAGTGCCTTGGGGTTTGCGATTAATTTTTTTTCAACTTCTTCCCATTCAATTACTCCCTTATGCCGTCCCCGATTCTTCTCAAAGCGAGCCTTTAGTGTTGCCAAAAGTTCCTGCTGTTGGTCTTGCGTTAGTTCGTGGTTTACCATTTCCTTTCGCCTCCCATCTATTTCTTTCACTTTACCCTTGTTCGTCGAGCGGTTCAACTACCCACGGAAGCCATAGTTCAATCATGACTTGAACAATCGGTTCTGGAAATACGTCGGGCACAAAATCGAACTCCTCTGTTTCAATGAAAACCGTTGCATCTTGCTGCTCATACTTCACGGGAGAGGCTGAGCCAATCACGTGATAAATTGCGAAAAATTGATGCAGGTCGTTCTTTGAATCCAGAGCCATAATTTCTGCAGCCTTTGTTAGGTCTAATCCGTAGTGATCAGTAAGCTTTTGAATCCACTCCGGAAAGGATGGAATACACGCAATATAATTTTGGCAATATAGACAGTCACAGGACGTCAGTGCGCTCGGCAAGCTTTTGTAAATCACGCGTGTCTGTTCAATTTGCTCGTCTGTTTGATTAATTAACTCGTTCATCCCAATCACCTCTTGTATCTATACGAATTACTTGGTAATAAGTTGTCAATGAGGATTGACATCTACTAGGTTAGAATGTAATATATAAATTATAAATGGAATATATATATTACATTGAGTAAGGAGATTCTATGAAAAACAATGTAAAGCTTGCTCGTCTTTCTGCCAACATCACACAAACGGATCTTGCCAGAAAGACAGGCATTACGCGACAGACGATTAGTTTGATTGAAAAAGGAGCCTACAATCCAAGTCTTCAGTTATGCATTGCATTGGCTAAAGAGTTGGGGAAAACGCTTGATGAATTATTTTGGGAGGTAAATGATCAATGAATTCATGGTTAGCTCTAGTTTTACCTAAAGACGAATACAAACAACAACTTAAGAAAGTCACCATTCAGACAATAGGGTTTGGCGCTCTCTACTTCGTAGTTTACTCTCTAATTAGCGGATTGCCTTCAAACGGTGCAGGATGGTTAGAAATCGGCGGCTTCTTCAGCATCCTTTTACTTATGTATTTCGGGATTCATTTTATCTCATTACGCAGATCCTACTCAAAGAACAGACAAGCGCTAGATTGATAAACCAAATAATCTACGAAACATTTCTAAAGTTCATGAAAAAACCCACCGCAGCAAAGGGGGCCAAAGCTGCAGTGGGTGGGTGCCCTTATTGGAAATAGGTGTTCATTTTGTCAAACATCGCTTGCGTCTCTTCCGCCGTCTTGCGGATGATGAACATGCTACCTTTGAACTCTTTGTTGATCGCTTCTTCTACTTCAGGATGCTGATACAATTCAACAATCTTTAAGTAGTTTTCGTTGTCTGCTTCATCTGCACGAGATGCGATGATATTGATGTACGGCTCGATGGACTCGGATTCTGTATCTTCATACACAACAGCGTCTTCAGCTGGAATAAGACCTGCTTGTACGGCCACACCATTGTTGATTAAGGCAATGGCAACGTCCGGAAGAACACGTGCTGTCTGTTGGGGTTCCATAGCGACAAATTCAAGCTCTAACGGGTTTGATGTGATTTTGTCTAAGTCTCCAGTGATCCCAAAATCGTCAGCTAATTCAATCACACCTGCTTCTTGCAGAAGGTTCAGTGCGCGTGGAAGTGTTGATGCATCATTTGGAATGGCGACTTGATCACCTTTTTGCAATTCATCTAGTGACTCGATTTTATCTGAATACACACCAAGTGGCGCAAATACCGTTGTACCAACAGGTGCCAAGTCTTCCCCAGATTCCGCCACAAAGTTTGAGAAGAACGAGATCGTCTGGAACGCGTTCAAATCAATGTCCCCCGCTGCAAGCGCTTTGTTCGGCATGATGTAATCTGTGAATTCTACTACTTCTAAATCAATGCCTTCCTCTTTTGCAAGTTCTACGATTACCGGCCATTGCGGGCTATCCGCACCGTTCACCCCAATTTTGATTGTCTCTTCTGACCCATCGGCTGAGTTACAAGCTGCAAGTGTTAGAGCAGCTGTGGCAGCAAGTGCTGCAAGTTTAAGTCGTTTCATTTTTTTAGTCTCCTATCGTCTCATAATTTTTTTGGATAATGTATTGCCTAGCCACTGGGCGAGTTGCACCAGAAGAATCAAAATAATCACCGTCACGACCATGACGCTCGTATCAAAACGTTGGTAGCCGTATGTTATCGCGATGTGCCCGAGACCGCCACCACCGACATATCCGGCCACTGCCGAGAAATCGATCAAGCTGACTGTCACAAACGTGAGACCAAGAATCAGTGGTCCAAGCGCTTCCGGAATCAAAACGGTAAAGACGATTTGGAACGGGCTTGCCCCCATCGCTTTTGCAGCTTCAATGACACCCGGGTCGATACTCAGTAAGTTCTGTTCGACAATACGCGCAACACTGAATGTTGCCATAATGGCCATCGGGAATACAGCAGCTCCCACACCAATCGTCGTCCCCATTACGATTCGTGTCACTGGCATCAAGAATACGAGGAACACGATAAATGGAATCGGCCGAATCACATTAATGAGTAAGTTGAGAAGGCCGTATAACAAGCGATTTTCTAAGATATTGCCTTGGCGAGAGACGAATAAAGCGAGTCCCACCAAGACGCCTAAAATCGAACCGAGAATCAGAGTCAGGATGACCATCGTAATCGTCTCGCCGGTTGCTTCTATGATGCGCTGATAAAATGTACTCCACTCAACTTTCATGGATGATCACCTCCTTGATGTCGACAACATCTGCTAGTTCACGGATCACGTTTTGAATCGCGGTCGTCTCTCCTTTGAAGGAAACGACCAGGTTTCCTAGCAACTGATTTTGGATTTCTCGAACAGCGCCGTACACAACGTTAAAGTGGACATTGTGTTGCTGTGAGATTTTTGAAAGAAGCGGCTGACTTGTCGCACTTCCAGTAAACGTTACTTGGTAGATGTGCTCATCTCCCGCTGCTCGCCATTCTTTTAGCAATTCTTGAGAAGGAAGGTCTTTATTGACCGACTGGATAAACCGTTTTGTCGTCGGATGGGACGGGTTTGTGAAGACATCGAAGACTTCCCCGTGCTCGATGACGTGTCCGTTTTCCATAATCGCCACTCGGTTGCAAATGGTTGAAATGACGTTCATCTCGTGTGTAATCAAGAGCACTGTGATGCCGAATTCTTGATTGACGCGCTTCAAAAGTTTCAAGATGTCCTCTGTCGTTTCCGGATCAAGTGCGGACGTTGCTTCGTCGCAAATTAGGATTTCCGGGTTCGTTGCAAGAGCTCGCGCAATCCCAACCCGCTGCTTTTGCCCCCCCGAGAGTTGCTCAGGATAGTTATCTGCTTTATCAGATAGGCCAACGAATTCAAGTAACTCTTTTGTGCGTCTTGCGATTTCCGCTTTTGGCGTGCCTTCAAGTTTCAACGGATAGGCAACATTCCCTGCGACAGTGCGGGATGTGAACAAGTTAAAGTTCTGAAAGATCATCCCGATACGTCGGCGTTGCAAGCGAAGTTGTTTGGCTTTTAGAGATGTGATGTCGGTATCATTGATTTTGATGACGCCACTCGTCGGCTTCTCTAGAAGGTTCACGAGGCGAAGGAGCGTGCTCTTGCCGGCTCCACTAAACCCGATGATGCCGAAGATGTCGCCCTTTTTGACGTCGAGCGTGACGTTTTGGACCGCGTGCACATCACGCTTCCCGATTTTGAATGTTTTGGATACGTTTTGGAATGTAATCATGGTGGACTTCCCTACTTTCTTGCTAGAGTGCATAAAAAAAGACCTTCATCTCTTAAGAACATAAGAAATGAAAGCCATGAAAAAGCCTCTCAGTCTTATCTCTCAAGTGGTGGACACTTGCAGGATTTGGCACTGACGCATGCGCGCTTTGCCGAGACTTCACAGGGCCTGTCCCTCCGTCTCTCGTGATAAGAATTGCTGGTATGTAGTTTTGAATTTAGTTCGTCTTGCTAACTGTTTCACAGTCTAAAGCATCAAAGTTTTCTCGTCAATAGTAATTTTACTAATTTTTTTAGTAGTCTGACTATGTAAGCGGTTGCTTTGTTGGTACGACGCGGATAGTTTTTTATTGGTTTTATTGAAAATTCTTTAAAAAGCATTATTTTGATTTCCTAGATGTGAGCAGGCTATCTAATAAAAATGAGCTTCCTTTCTAGAACAGAAAGGAGGCTCGTCTCATGTAAGCACGTTCGATTTGTATTTTGTCAGCAACTGCTGTGGGATGTGGCAGTAATCATCCGGACAGCGAGCAAGACGGTCTTGGTGTTCTTCAGTACTACGTACATAATTGATAAGCGGCAGAACTTCTACAGCAATTCGGCCCGCATCTTCACGTTTCTTGATGAACGCCTTGGCCTGCTCTACATGTTTTGGGTCTATACTATACACCCCAGTTCGGTACTTCTCTCCAACATCTTCCCCTTGTTTATTGATACTATACGGATCAATGATTTCAAAAAGATAGCCCATCAACTCCTCGACAGATACCACATCTGGATGAAAAGTCGTTTTTACACATTCCGCATATCCGTCATATTCCCCGTCTAACGTTTTAGATGTTCCATTTGCTCTTCCCGCTTCAGTTGAGACAATCCCTGGCAACGTCTTTACAAATGCTTGCACGCCCCATAGGCATCCCCCTGCTAAATAAATCGTGTGCACACAAAATCTCCCCTTGTATTTAAAATTAAATAAAGACCGAAATCGATCGAAATCAATTCAGGTCTGTAGATGAAGTGTATTTAAAAAAATCCTTTTAAGTTCTGTTGAGTCTGATGTTGCTCTAATCATTGCATTCATATAATCTTCTTTGTCCATTTTCTCAAAATCCCAATCATATCCTTTTGTTTTTGCTAATTCTCTAATAAAGATACGAAGGGTTCTACCGTTTCCCTCTCGAAATGGATGAAGCATATTTAACTCACTTTTATAATAAGCGAGTTTCTCTGAGGCAAACTCAATTGTATTCCAATCTTTCTCTAACGCTAATTCGCCTAAAATTGAAGCTCCATAGGAATCGATATATTGAAATTGACAAAATCTAGTATTGCCTTTGGTTAACTGTACACTTCGAACCTCACCTGCAAAAGAGTAAATGTCTTGAAATAAATGTTTGTGGAGTGCACATAAATCATCCATTTTAAAATCTCTAATTTTGTAAACTCCTTGTGCAATTTGAAGTGCCCTAACTGTAAACACATATTGCTCCGCTAATTGAAGCTCACTTAAATCATCAATTCCCAACAAATTATGTTGTAACAAATAAGATTCATCAGAACCAAAATTATACTTTTCCATCTCTAATTACAGCCTTAATCAAATTGGAAGTTAACCTTTGGTTCGTATTAACTGCTTCTATAGCTCTCAAAGCAATTTTTTTATTGATTTTAAACTCTTCTAACGAAAGGCTCTTTTCTACTAAACGATATTCTTTTGAGTCTAAAGATAGTCTAGTCAAACATTTTCCCTCCAGTTCAATAAAATGAATTTGCTTAATTTAAGTATACTTTATTATCTCATATTTTGTGCTTAAATGAACGTAAGTTGCAGCAGTATCTTTCACTTTCAAATTGGTATTTTTCCGACAAACCATCTAGAGTCTTTCCCCTCGAAGTCGAACTCGATAACGGAACATCCGTCAAAATGACTGCAAATGGAACGGTCTATATAGCTACTAAAAATTAAATGGTTTTCAGGTTTCCTATGACCAAAAACCGATTTTTTCTGCTTCACATAAGCTTTTACATTCCTGTCACACTCTCTTTACAATTCGTTGGTATCATTGCCGTGTACCAAACAAAAGGAGGAAATGTGCATGAAAAAACAGCTTGTAATAGCCGCTTTGGTTGGAGGACTTGTCGTATCCGGAATCAGTGTCAATGTGACGATGGATCACGCAGAAGCACGGAAAGATAACGCTCATAATGGGAAAGTCAAAAATGTAATTTATATGATTCCTGACGGCTACAGTGCCGCCTATGCAACGAACTACCGTTGGTTCAAAGGCGAAGACTCTTCTTTTGATCCGTATGTAAAAGGTCTAATCAAAACCTATTCAGCAGATACAGAAGTGACGGACTCAGCTGCTGCTGGGACGGCGATGGCAACAGGTGTAAAAACGAATAACGGGATGGTCGGTGTTACACCCGATGGAAAAGAAGTCGACTCTATCTTAGATGCGGCAGAAGCTGCGAAGAAATCTACAGGGCTAGTTGCCACTTCTACAATCACACACGCGACGCCAGCTGTGTTCGGCGCAAGTGTCGCATCACGCGGCGATGAATCGTCGATTGCCCCGCAATATTTTGAGAACGATGTGGACGTGCTCCTCGGAGGAGGCCGTGACTACTTCGTTTCACTAGAAGAAGGTGGCAAACAACCTGCCGGAAACTTAGTGGAAGCTGCTCAGAATGATGGCTATGAGTATGTGACCTCCCGTGAAGAGTTACTAAAAGCGAAGAGTGGAAAACTACTCGGTTTATTTGCAGACGACGCAATGGCTCCTGAACTAGAGCGCGGTGAAACAGATCAACCAAGTCTGGCCGAGATGACGGATATCGCAATCCAAGCATTGAAAAAAGACAAAGACGGTTTCTTCTTAATGGTAGAAGGCTCACAAATTGACTGGGCGGGTCATGCAAATGATGCAGCTTGGGCGATGACAGACTCCCAAGCATTCGATGAAGCTGTTGCTGCTGCTCTTGAATTTGCGAAAAAAGATGGCAATACACTTGTCGTCGTTGCAGGGGATCATGACACAGGCGGCATGTCCGTTGGTTCGAACAGTGTGTACGATGTAAAAACGGAAGTACTTCATGACGTTACAGCTACTGGTGACTTTATGGCTGCGCAGTTGAATGAAACGCGTAACAATGTGGAGGAAGTCGTAGAAGCGCACACCGGATTTGATTTAACAGCTGCGGAAATCGAAGCCATTGCTTCTGCCGAAAATCCTGTACGTGCTATCAACACAGTTGTCAGCGACCGCGCGTTGATCGGCTGGACAACAGGTGCACACACCGGGACGGATCTTCCAATCTACGCCTATGGCCCTCAATCTGACTTGTTCACAGGTCTCTTGGACAATACAGATATTCCAAAACATATGGCGAAAGCAATGAAAATAAAGTTCGGCAATTAAGTTTCGTACCTAGAGCAGCCTCACTTTTGTGGGGTTGTTTTTGTTTTAGTAGACAAATCAGATTTTGTGTTGTATACTAGGTTTAATAAGTTCATGAAGTACAACACATTTAATTCACCTATTACAAAAAGTATCTGTGTATTATTTCCGTACTTTTTGTAATACGTGAATTTTTTTATTGCAGAAAAATGATCTTATTAATAATTTATAATGGAGGTCATTTATATGACACAAGGTACAGTAAAATGGTTTAACGCAGAAAAAGGTTTCGGATTCATCGAAGTTGAAGGCGGAGCAGACGTATTCGCTCACTTCTCAGCAATCCAAGGTGAAGGATTCAAATCTTTAGACGAAGGTCAAAAAGTTGAATTCAACATCGAAGAAGGTCAACGCGGACCTCAAGCTACAAACATCGTAAAACTTTAATTTTATGATACGAAAAGGCATCCCATCTGGGGTGCCTTTTTTGTGTTTCGATTCACAAAAAACCTCTTCTCTTTTGATAGTTTTCTGCTAAACTAGGACTATTCTAGTTTGACTTTACTCCCACCCTGAAAGGAAGAACCCGATGATCCGACCAGCCACCTCTGATGATTTAAAAGAAATCTTAGCTATCTACAATGACGCTATTGTCAACACGACCGCTGTTTATTCGTACCACGCTCAAACTATAGAAGACCGCACGATTTGGTTTGATCAAAAGATGAAAGATGGCTATCCTGTGATTGTCTTTGAAGTCGACGGACATGTAGCTGGATTTGCGACATTTGGTCCCTTCCGCGCGTGGCCTGCCTATAAATATTCGATAGAACATTCGGTGTATGTCAGCAACGACTATCAAAAACGTGGAATCGGACGTACATTGCTTCAGGAAATCATTCAACTTGCCAAAAATGGGGAGTATAAAACTTTAGTTGCCGGAATCGATGCAGCGAATGAGAAAAGCATCTTGCTTCATCAAAGTCTTGGCTTCACGCACTCTGGAACTTTACGCAACGCCGGTTACAAGTTCGAGCGCTGGCTTGATCTTGCGTTTTATCAACTGGATCTCGAAGGACCGGAGACCCCGGTGGAAGGCTGATTCTAGGAGGAATCGATCAATGAGTTTAGCAACATATATTGGGACAAATCAAAAAATCCCTACCGATGATGAAAATCCAGAACTCTATGATTTAGAATTCTGGATTGGAAGTTGTTTTTCTGATGAAAGTTCTCAGCAAGCTGCTCTAAAGTGTCAGTTCTCTACAACGTATGTCTATGAGATATCCTCCTATTGGGGAATTGAACTATATGATGGACAACCTCATGATAGACAATCCGATAGTCTTAAAAAGTTAGAGAGTTTGTTTGCAATTATGGAGTCTTACGTATCTGCTGGAGATTATTTCGAGCTATATACTTGTTGGCTTGGTGAAGAAGCTGAGCCTCGAGAAGATGAACTTTCAATCTCCATGACTGAAGCTAAAATAAACGATATTCAATTTGCTGAAAAGACTTTAGTTCGCTTTGTATACTAACATAAGTTGGCCCCTCTCATTTTGAGTGGGGCTATTTATTACATTTCTTTCGGTGCACCAATTCCCAGCAGACGCAGCCCTTCCGCTAGAACGATTTGAACAGCTTTTACAACGGCAAGACGGTACTGCTTGAGATTTGAATCGTCGAGTATTCGCACAGACGCGTAGTATTTGTTAAAGGCTCTCGCCAAATCAATTAGGTACTTTGCGATTTCAGAGGGATCATACTTTTCATAAGCATGGCGAATAACTTCTGGAAACTCTTCAAGGCTTTTTACAACAGGCCAGGCTTCCTCGTCTACTAGTTGAATATCTAACAAAGGAGCTTGAAACTGCCCTTTCTTTAAAAGAGTTGAGATGCGCGCATGTGTGTACTGTACATAAGGCCCGGTTTCTCCCTCTACTTTCAACATATCCTCTAAAGAAAACTCGATATCGTTTCTGCGGAAAGTCTTCAGATCATGAAACAGCACTGCTCCAACTCCCACTTGATGAGCAACTTCTACTTTGTTTTCAAGCAAAGGATTTTTCGTTGTGATTGTCTTTTCCGCCAGAGCAATAGCCTCCTGCAAAACCTCTTCAAGCAAAACAACCCTTCCTTTACGCGTCGACATCTTCTTGCCATTTTGAAGCATCATACCAAACGGAACATGCGTCATTCCTTCCTGCCACGTATACCCCATCTTATCTAAGACACGGAATACTTGCTTGAAATGGAGCGACTGCTCATTGCCAACAACATATAGGGACTTCGAAAAACCGTATGTTTCTTGGCGGTAAAGTGCAGCTGCCAAGTCACGTGTCGCATACAAGGTGGTTCCATCTTTTTTAGTAATCAAACAAGGCGGCAAATCCTCTCCAACAGGAACTACTCTCGCACCATCCGATGAAATCAGTAATCCCTCTTGGTCGAGCATCTCTACTACTCGGTCCATCTTATCGTTATAAAATGCTTCCCCGTTCATGGAGTCAAATCGAATCCCCATCAACTCGTAAACTTTGGCGAACTCTTTCAGCGATTCGTCGCGGAACCACTTCCACAAACGAAGAGCTTGTTCGTCACCTTCTTCTAGTCTTTTAAACCACAGTCTTGCTTGATCATTCAAGCTCTCATCTAGAAGGGCTTCGTCGTGGAAACGCACATACAACTTCAGCAATTCTCGAATCGGATTTTGTTTAACTTGGCTTTCGTCTCCCCACCTTTGATAGGCAACCATGAGCTTTCCAAATTGAGTTCCCCAATCTCCTAAATGATTGATTCGGACGGCTTGATATCCTACTTTTTCTAGTAAAAGTGCCAATGCATTGCCAATCACAGTAGAGCGAAGATGGCCCATCGAAAACGGTTTTGCGATGTTGGGCGACGAGAAATCAATCGTGACAACTCGATTTTGTCCGATGTCCAAATTCCCGTAAAACTCTTGGTTTGTAAGTATCTCTCGCAGTACATTTGCTGCGACAGTTTGATGATTGAGAAAGATATTGATATAGCCACTAACAGCTTCCACACGTTTAATCCACTGAGTCGGTTGAAGTTTTTCCACGATGCCTTCAGCAATAGAAGCTGGGGATTGACGATAGGTTTTGGCAAGTTCGAAGCAGGGAAAAGCCAAGTCCCCCATCTCGGAATGTTTCGGTGGACTGATTCGGCTAAGTACTTCTTCGTAAGTCCATGTGTTGATAAAGTATTCAACTAAACTTTGTGCAACAGCTTGCTTTGTCTGCATAGTTTTCCCTCCAAATAAAAAACTCCCGCCTCTTTTCGCAATGAAAAGAGACGGGAGTTTGAATTTACCCGCGGTACCACTCTAGTTGTCTAATAGACCTCTCTTGTTGCTAACGAGGAACTCCCCGGCCTTCCCTACTTAGTCGTTCAGGAAAGCATCTCCAAAGTGCGGTTCATTTGAAGTGTATGATCAGGCTTTCACCAGTTCCTGATTCGCTAGTCGAACACTAAAAACTACTCTCTTTGTCCAAGACGTTAAATGGTATTTCAACTTAGTATAGACATTTATTTGGGAAATACAAGATATATTTTCACAGTTATTCTATCTATGAGGAGTATTGTATACTGTTTAAAACAACTCAATTCTAGGGAGTTTACACATGAACCTACACACTCAATTATCGAAAATCGACCCACGAACTCGTGTCCTTACTGGCTGGAGTGCGTATCTCCACGCGAAGTGAGAAGAAGCTTTTGCTAGTCATTTAACATCCGCTGGAAAGAAAAGAATCTATCTGAAGGATGTTGGTTACTACTCTGGATACTTATGGCATGTATTCAGCTATCAAACACGCGAACATCTTTCTGGAAGCGAGGCAATCAGTGCATTTCATGCCTTGTGTAAAAAGCGCTGTTTTGTCTTTTATCAACATTCGAATGATGCTTTTTTGATAGAGGATGCCTCTTGTATAGATATGAACATACTGCAGAATGAAGAAGACATTTACCTGGTAGACGCGGATTTCACATGGACGTTTGTGATCACGCATGAAACCGAGACGTGTGGGCTGTATTTTGTCAAAGTGTGAACAGAATTCGATGGTTTCTCATTTCCTATATATCTTCTCTGTTACGTTTCAAAGAAAACCGGATAAAGTGCGCGGTTTTCACGTATAATGAGAGCTATTGACATATGTACGGAACAGATTGTGAAGATATATGACGAAAAACTAGAAAATGAGGTATTTGAATGATAACCACACGCTTTACAGATTTACCGATTAGTGATGATATCCGCCGCGCCTTGACGATTTTGAAATATGACACACCGACTGAAGTACAACAAAAAGTACTTCCTCTTGCATTTGAAAACCTGGACCTTGTAGTGAAATCTCAGACAGGAAGCGGAAAAACAGCTGCATTCGGGATCCCTGTAGCGGACCAGATCATCTGGGAAGAGAAAAAGCCACAGGCGTTGATTTTGACACCAACGCGTGAACTTGCTGTTCAAGTGCGTGAAGATATTACAAATATCGGTCGTTTCAAGCGCGTGAAGGCCGTTGCACTTTACGGAAAAGAGCCATTCTCGAAACAGCGAGATGAGCTGAAACAAAAGACACACGTAGTTGTGGGTACACCTGGCCGTGTGATGGACCATATCGACCGCGGAACGCTAGACCTTGAGATGGTGAAGTACTTGATCATTGATGAAGCAGACGAGATGCTAAACCGTGGTTTCATCGATGAAGTCGAAGCCATCATCAAACAAGTGCCTTCTGACCGCGTCACAATGGTCTTCTCTGCAACGCTTCCACAAGATATCGCGAGTCTTTGCCATGAATATATGCAAGACCCAACGTACATCGAGATTGAATCGACTGGTGTCACTGCTGATACAATCGAGCACTCGTTAATTGAAGTGAAAGAAGAAGACAAAATCGCTCTTCTTAAAGACATAACGGTTGTTGAAAATCCAAACAGCTGCTTGATTTTCTGCCGTACGAAAGAAAATGTTGATACGGTTTACAGTGAACTTGAAGAAGCTGGTTACCCAGTCGAGAAACTTCACGGCGGGATTGTGCAAGAAGACCGATTCGCTGTAATGGAAGGATTCAAGCTTGGAAACTTCCGCTATCTTGTAGCTACAGACGTGGCTGCACGTGGAATCGATATCGATAACGTCAACCTAGTCATCAACTATGATGTTCCAATGGAAAAAGAAAGTTACGTTCACCGTACGGGCCGAACAGGTCGTGCTGGTGCTGCTGGAACTGCGATTATGTTCGCTACTCCTTATGAAAGTAAATTCATTCGTGCCATTGAGCGTTACATCGGCTTCGAACTTCCTAAAGCAGAAGCTCCGGAAGAACAGGAAGTGAAACGTGCGCGCTACGATTTCGACGAGAAGCTAGCAAGTCGTCGTGTCGTCCGCAACAATAAGACGGCTCGTATCAACCAAGACATCATGAAGCTTCACTTTAGCGGCGGGAAAAAGAAAAAAATCCGCGCCATCGATTTAGTCGGTACAATCGCCAATATCCCGGGTGTCACTGCAGAAGATATCGGCATCATTACAATCCAAGATCAAATGTCGTATGTGGACATCTTGAACGGTAAAGGATCTCTTGTGCTGCAAGCAATGGAAACAACTCCAGTCAAAGGCAAAAAGCTGAAAGTCAGCAAAGCCCTAAAATAATCGCTATCCCCTTCACGTCTGTGAGGGGGATTTTTCTGTGCGATATCGCATATTTCAAGCTATACTAGTTTAAAGGTGGTGGATCTAATGCTAACTCCAACGATACAAAATCAAATCATTGAAGTTATTCTAAAAAAAATTGATGTTGATTTTATAATTCTTTTTGGCTCATTTGCGAAAGAAATGCAAAGAGAAAGCAGTGATTTAGATATCGCTTTTTTTAGTCAACAAAGAATCTCAGCCTATGATCGATTTCTGTTGGCTAGCGAGCTAGCAGAAGCCACTGGTAGAGAAGTTGATTTGGTCGATATTAGAAATCTAGATACTGTATTTACTATGCAAATCTTCTCTCAAGGTCTTCCTATTTTTATTAATAATCACGATCAATTTTATATTCAGCGTATGCGCGCCTATAGTATGTATCTAGCTTTAAATGAACAGCGTGCTCCTGTTATTGAATCAATTAAAGAGCGAGGAAGTGTCTTTGGATATGAATGATGTACTAGTGAATAAGTCGGCAACTATTGAACGATGCATTAAAAGAATTCATGAGGTTTACGAAGGTAATCCAACTAATCTTAAAGATTTTACTAAACAAGATAGTATTGTCTTAAATATTCAGCGTGCATGTGAAGCAAGCATAGACATGGCCATGCACATTATCAGTGAAAATAAACTTGGAGTACCAAAGTCTAGTCGAGATGGCTTCAAGTTGTTACATGAAGCTAAAATCATTGATGAAGCTTTAGCAAAAACTTTGATGAATATGGTTGGTTTTCGTAATATTGCTGTCCACGATTATCAGGCCTTAGAAATCGAAATACTCGAATCCATCCTTACCAAACATATCGATGATTTTAAGAAATTCACGAAAATCATCTTACAACATGAAGCAAAGTGATAGTTGAGACTACCTTTCCTTCCATTTCTGGAAACTATGTATATACTTAAACTAATTACATACGAATAGGAGTGGAAATATGAGCGAATTGAACAAATTCATGACATGGACTTTCACCGAAGAGGTCCCAGTACCAGATTCTATCAAGGATATTTTGATTGCTGGGGAGACAGCAACGACTGCTTACAAGACAATCCGAGATGTTGCCGTAGTCACAAATAAACGATTGATTATCGCCGATCGCCAAGGTCTAACAGGAAAGAAGATTGAAATCTACACAATTCCGTTCAAATCCATCGTGATGTATTCGTCTGAAAACGGCGGCACATTTGATATCAACTCAGAGCTCGAACTTTGGACAAGAGCTGGTCGTTTCAAACTAAACCTCAATAAAAAAGTAGACGTCCGCAAGCTCGACAAAATCATTGCTGAGGCGATTCTCTAACAAAACAAAAGCCAGTTAAGTCCTAAACAAGGGACTCAACTGGCTCTATTTTTACTCTTCTTCTGTCATAACCTCAACCAAAATTCCCGTCGACAAAACAATCACCACGAACAAACCAATTAATCCTAAAACCATTGTTCTCCACTCCTTACCATGTAATAAAGCCTTTGGAACCTGGTGGTGCATGCTGGATCATCTGGAAAATTGGAATCGCGTACGCAATAATGATCAACGCAAATGCAATGCCGATCCACAGAAGCCAGTTTTCTAAGAATTTTGGAGTCGCCGCTTTATCACTTTCTGCTAATGGGAACTCCACAAACTCATCCACTTCCACAGCTTTTGGTGACAAGAACGCACTCATGATCACGATGTAGAGAAGCAGCATCGCGGACAAGAACAAAATACTTCCGCCAATCGCCATCGTCACGTGATTGGATATAATCCCCTCAAACCACTCAAGTGCTGCCGGGTGATCATTGTAGCCACTATACGCCGTACGACGCGGTGCTCCGAGAAGCCCTAGCACGTGTTGCGCTGTACTCATCAATAACATCCCGACTGCCCATAACCCAATCTGGATGAAACCGAGTTTTTCCATCGTCTTCGTGAACTTTCGCCCTGTTAAATATGGAATCATCCAGAACGTGATACCCATGAATGTCATCGCAACCGGAGTTCCGACTGTGATGTGGAAGTGACCGACAACCCAAAGCGTATTGTGGACGATTTCATTCAATTGGAAACTTGCATTGATAATTCCGCCCGCGCCTCCAGGAATGAAGAACGCCATCGCGATAAACAAAGAGGTGAAACGTAGGTCGTTCCAAGGCAGTTTTGTAAACCAGCCGAACAACCCTTTCCCGCCATTCTTGCGGCCTGCTCGCTCAAAATTCGCGAACATCGAGAACGCCGTCATCAATGACGGGATGATGACCATGAATGTCAAAACGACTTGGAAGAACTTCCAGAAGTTTTCGATTCCTGGCTCCATCAGCTGGTGGTGGAAACCGACTGGAATCGAGAACAAGATGAACAACACAAATGATAAACGAGCAAGTGAATCACTAAATACCGGTACGCCTAAAATCTTTGGAACTACCACATACCATGCCATATATGCTGGAAGTAACCAGAAGTACACAAGCGGGTGACCAAAATACCAGAACAATGTACGGCTCAGTTCAACGTTGATTGTATCAACCCAGCCGAATGCCCACGGGATGTATTGGAACAACACCGTCGCGACAACACCTAGACACGCAATTGCCCATAAGATGACTGTAGAAACGGTCATGAAGGCAAACAAAGGACTTAACTCACCTTTATGTTCCTTGCGCCAGCGAATATAATGACCCACAAGTGCAAAGCCCATCACGAGCGACCCAACAATAAAGAGTGCCAACCCGATGTAATACCAAGGACTCGCCATCATTGGTGCGTAGAATGTATAAAGAACAGATGCTTTTCCGCTAATGATCATGACGGTTGCTAACACTGTCCCAGCAAGCATTGTCAGGAAACCGATCCAGTTCCACAGCAACACTTTCGGTCCGAATGCGCCAAGACTCTTGCTCATGCCGGTGATAAAGAAAGCAAAGATGAAAAATGTCGTAAAGATAAGTGCGAGTAAAACTCCATGTGCGGTCAAAATTTGATAATAATCCAGCCATGCCGGAAGTTGGAGCTTATCGTTTCGAATAAAGACCTGTAGTAAACCTGCAAGTGTTCCAATTAAAAAGGCAGCGTACGCGACCCCGACGTTCCAAAGGGCCAGTTTGCGTTCTCCTGATGCGATCATTATTCTGTCACCTCAATTTCTGTGAACATGAAATGGTGGCCAGCTCCACAGTATTCGTTACAGATGATTAAATACTTCCCTGGCTTATCGAACGTGTACGATTTCGTCGTCACTTGGCCAGGTACAACCATCATGTTGACTTTCGTGTCATCGATCGTGAAACTGTGCACCACGTCTGTGCTTGTTACTTTGAAGACGATTTCTTTCCCAACAGGGACTTTCAGTTCTGGCCCTTCGTATCCGAATGCCATAGCAATGATGGACACTTGATACGTGTCGTCATCCAGTTGCGTCACACCTGGATTATCAAACGGTGCTGTTTCTCTTACTTTTTCCGGATCGATGTGCTCGATTCCTCCAGCTGGGGTGTGGTGGTTATCTGTAAATGCGCTGACTCCCACGACTGTTAAAAATACTGCTAAACACGTGATTCCAAAAACTAACCAGATTTTTTCATACTTATGCAGATGCATGTTCGTTCTCCTTTCTGTCTAGAGCGACAAGTACATTAGATAAACGGCGACCCACATCGCCACGATAACAAAGCCGACAAAAAATACGCTGATCAATGTGCCTTTTAGGTTCTCTTCTTCGTGTTGTTTTTTCTTTGCCACGACACTCACCTCTCCTACTTCGTTTATGACTTAAGCGTAAAGCAATCCCTAGGCGGCAACTGTGACATAAATCACATCTGTGACATTAATCTATGCAAAATGTGAAATTACTTCATACTTTTGTCAAACTTTGTCTGATGGAGAGGATGGAAGTTTTGGGTGAGCGGGCGTTCATCGGCTGAATGGCGGATTTCTTCTACCGAAACTCGATTTCTTCTACCGAATCGCCGATTTATTCTGCACTAACGAGGATTTCTTCTACCGAAGTCATATTATGGAAACTAAATCGCCTCAAAACACAAAAACCACCTCCGCAATTCGGAGGTGGTCATCTAGCATCTCTTTAGTTAATCAACTCGACACAGCGACAACGGGCAGTTCTCGCATTGGATTTCAGTTTTTAAATACGCAAGGTCTCGGATCAGTAGTTTCCCATCACACGTCGACACCACTTGCTGCTTCTTCAGTTCCGACAACATCCGGTTCGTCACTTCGCGCGCCATCCCACAAAAATTCGCGAGGTCTTGGTTGGTCAGCTGTACATCAATCAACACACCTTCTGACTTCTGAACGCCGTAACTGTTCGACAGCCGGATCAACGTCGAGTAAAGTGCTCCCTTTTTCCCGTTCAACAACAAGTCCCGGAAGCGGGTCTGCGTCTTCTGCTGATTCAAGCACATCCATTTCATAAATGCCGCAGCGAGTCGCGCATTCTTTTGGAGCTCCGCTTCGAGCTCATGCACCGGAAACAAGTAACATTCGGCATCCTCTTTCACCTTCGCATCCAGCATATAGAATGCCTCAGGGGAATACAGATACACCTCACCAAGCAACTGTCCTGCTCCGCAGATGCGCAGCGTGAGTTCTCGACCGTCCGAGCTGACTTTGTTCAGTTGCACTTTGCCTTTTGTGAGGAAGAACAAATGCTGAATTTTATCGCCTTCTTGGAACAAATAGCTGTCTTTACTGAAACTCTTCACCACATGTGGTAATTTCAACAGTTCCTTCAAGTCTTCTGAAATCGATTCCTGTTCAACAAACATGTCCTTCCACCTCCAATAGTAGTATATATACTACCACTTTATACCATGTTCTTTCAGTTGGCTATAGGCGATTTTGTGTACTTCTTGAAGGAATTTTATAACGGAAGTCGAATAGTTAGATAGAGGAAGTAAATTCAAACGAGAAAGGTTGCGACGATTTGAGTACACGCGAGACATTTTTAAATGAATTCAATGACCAAATGAAAGACTTGTATATTCGTTCTTCGGAAGCAGGATGGATGGCGCAGACGACAGGAGAAGCGGAATGGGCGGAGAAATCTGGAGAAGAAGACACGAAGTTTAGTCTGTTGTTTTCATCAAAAGAGAAATATGAAGAGGCGCTCAAGTTCCTTGAAACCGACAGTGGAAGCCCAGAAGAACGTCGTCAATTGCAGTTACTGGTGAATAATATGAAGAGCAATCAGCTTCCGGAAGAAGTCATTGCGGACCTTGCGAAGCGTGGTTCAGAACTGAACTACTTGTTTAATACTTATTCACCAGAAGTGGACGGCAAAGTGTATTCTGCAAACGATATCCGCGAAGTACTTTTGACAAGTACAGATCTAGAACTGCGTAAGAAAGTGTGGCTTGCGAGTAAAGAAGTTGGCGGCGTTGTAGAAAAAGGTTTACTTGAGCTTGTGAAAAAGCGCAATGAAGCGGCTCGATTACTTGGCTACGACAACCATCATCAGATGAGTTTTGAATTGCAGGAACTGGACCGCGAGGAGATCTTTTCTATCTTCAATGACCTGATCGACCAATCGGATACTGCCTACCGTAAGATGAAGTCAGATCTGGATGCACGTCTAGCGAAAAAGTTCGGCATCACACCGGAAGAGATTCGCCCGTGGCACTATGTGGACCCGTTCTTCCAAGAAGCGCCTGCTTCTGACGCGACGAATCTCGATTCGTTCTATAAAGGAAAAGATATTCTACGACTGACGACAGAGACGTTCAATTCTATGGGAATCCAGATTGATGATTTGTATGCAAAGAGCGATTTGTTCCCGCGTGCGAAAAAGAATCCGACAGCGTTTTGTATGGACGTCGACCGCGCTGGCGATACGCGCGTATTGTGCAATCTGACAGAGGATGCGTACTGGATGGAAACGAACTTGCATGAGTTTGGGCATGCAGCGTATTTCAAATATGTCGATAGCGACCTTCCGTTCATGTTACGCACGAACAGCCATACACTCACGACAGAAGCGATTGCGATGTTGTTTGGCAAGATGGGGAAAGATCCACGCTGGTTAAAACGTTTCTTAAGACTTGATGAAAAGACGATTGACGGCCTTGAAGGAGAACTTGCGGAATACCAACAGCTTCAAATGTTGATC
This sequence comes from Chryseomicrobium imtechense, assembly GCF_041475995.1. Taxonomy (NCBI): domain Bacteria; kingdom Bacillati; phylum Bacillota; class Bacilli; order Caryophanales; family Caryophanaceae; genus Chryseomicrobium; species Chryseomicrobium imtechense. The sequence goes on from NZ_JBGOBM010000003.1 coordinate 269,323, forward strand.
ATGGTGCGTTGGATTATCACGTTTGTGTTCTTTGAGAAGGAACTCTATGAAAACCCTGACCAAGATTTGAATGCATTATGGTGGAAAATTGTGAGTGACGTGCAACTTGTCACGCCACCAGAAGATACATCGAATCCAGACTGGGCAGCGAAAATCCACTTCACACTAGCACCGGTCTACTACCAGAACTACTTGTTAGGTGAATTAATGGCGGCACAGCTTCAGCGCCATATCGAGACAGAAATCTCACCGGAATTCTTTACAAAAGAAGCGGGTGACATGCTCCTGAATGATTTCTTCAAACCAGCGGCCCTGTACGACTGGAACGAAAAAATCGAGCGTATCACAGGCGAAAAGCTCAACCCTGCGCATTTTGTGGAGTTGTATTGTAAAAAATAATATTATACAAAAACCAGCTGAATCCTGTTTGGGGTCAGCTGGTTTTGGTTTAGTGTAGATTTTATCTTTTGGGCAGGTGTATACCGGTATATGCGTATACTGGTATATGCGTATACTGGTATACTTTCATAGCAAAGCTTCTAACTGATTTACTACTTCCGGAATAGATAAGTTTGTAGTGTCTAAGATGACATCTGAACTCTTCTCTAATAACGGCAGAACTGCACTGTGGTTTTCAAGGATTTCTTGTCTCTGTTCTGGTGTTTTTCCGTATTGATTTGTAGTCCGTGCTTCAATTCTCTCAAACATTGTAGAGAGATCTGCTTTCAACAAGACTACAACATCAAAGTCTTTATAGAACTGTCCTTGATTGTCGCAGCATCCGGAGATAAAGAGATGCTCCTCCCCAGTACTTTCAAGTAGCTTCTTCATTTTATCCTCGTTTAAAAAATGAGCTTTTTCTGTTTCTGTAATTATTTCCTCAACGTAGTCTCCATAATCTGTGTCAATTGTTCTGTAACCTCTGCGCTTTAATTCATCCAGAGCACTTGTTGTGCCGACTCCAGATAAACCAGTTATATAGATGATTGTCATGAAAACCTCCTCTTATTCCCTTCACTCTCAAAACCTAACTATTGGTACTATGAGTATATCAATCAACTCCACTTTTGTTTCAATCATCTCGAAAAATATTCTCTTTCGTTTTGACACACTGAGAAAAACAATCCGTCTAATTAGTACCTGCACGCAAAGGAGGATCAAAGCTACATGAACAGCGACCAACAAACCATCTCCGACTGGTTCTATCTCTACAGCCAAGATATCTACAACTTCCTTGTCTACTATACAGGCACGCGAGACGTTGAAGATTTAGTGCAAGACGTATTCATCAAAGCCGGAAGAGGCCTAGGCAGTTTCCAGAACCAATCGAGCCCTAAGACTTGGCTGATGAGCATCGCACGCAATATCGCAATCGATCACGCAAGAAAACGACAAACCAAAGTCAGCTTGACCGCACTTCCGTGGCAAGACGCCACTCTCACTACGCCGACGAGTGACTCACCCGAACAACAGGTACTTGATAGCGAAGACAAACTGGCACTCTACCATCTCATCAACCAACAAAAAAAGAAATTTCGAGACGTGTTGCTACTCCGTGGAATCCAAGGACTTTCAGTCAGCGAAACGGCCACTATCCTAGGCTGCAAAGAGACCGCGGTTCGCACAAATTTCCACCGAGCCATTAAAGCCTTACGATCCGAACCCAATTGGAGGGAATTGTATGAACGATAATCGCCTCACACCTGACAACGAACTGAACGCATTCCCGACGCACCGCATGTCAGAAGAAACGCAACACCGCCTTCACCAAAACATCATGAAAGCACTTGAAGAACCCATCGCCGAACCAAAGCGAAGCCGCACGAATTGGTCTAAAGCACGAACGGGACTCATTGCAGTCGCTGCTCTTTTCATCCTGACGATTCTTTCGATTAATCTGTTCAACACACCATCAAACACAGCAGTAGAAGAACCACCCCTTCCTGCTGAACAACCGGGTGACCTCGTTCCAGGAACTGCACCTGAAGAACAACCAGAAGAAGCACCGTTTGATTCTGCTGCACTTGAACAACAAGCCAATGAAATCCTGCAAGCTCTTCACGACCGCGATATGGAAGCACTCGCAAACAACGTTCACTCACAAAAAGGAATTCAGTTCTCGCCTTACCTTTCTGTCTCAGACTCCACGGTCAGCTTCCAGCAAAGTGAAATCGCAGGTCTGTTATCCGACTCCGAAACGTATCTTTGGGGCTACGAAGAAGCCAATACGGAGATTCGTTTGACGCCTGCGGGTTACTTTGAAGAACATCTTCAAATCGAGCGCTTCTTTGAGGCAGATGAAGTCTTCGTCGATACACCAAACGAAGAACTCGACCCGTCGAACTATTTAATGAGTGTCTATCCAGAAGCTAAAATCATCGAGTTCTATCACGCGGGAACCGCCCAATATAGCAATCTCGACTACCGGAGCCTCAACTTAGTATTTGAGCAAGAAGATGCTAGCGATGAATGGAAACTGACTGCAATCATTAACAATCTATTCACTCCATAACCAAACAAAAGCCATCAAACCTCTGGTGGCTTCTTTCTGTTTAGTTATACAAATGACACGCCACAAAATGGCCGGGCTTCTGCTCTTTCCAAGCAGGTTTCTCCGCAGCACACAGATCCATCGCGTACGGACAACGTGTGCGGAACACACAGCCAGATGGTGGATTGATTGGACTTGGTAGCTCTCCTTGTAGCAAGATGCGCTGGCGAGCTTCCTCTACGTCCGGATCTGGAATCGGAATTGCGGACAACAACGCTTGTGTATAAGGGTGTAGTGGCTCTTCGTACAATTGGTCACTTGTCGTGAGTTCGACCATATGCCCGAGATACATCACGCCGATGCGGTCGGAGATGTATTTGACCATCGATAAGTCATGCGCGATGAACAAATACGTGAGCCCTTTTTCTTTTTGCAACTTCTGCAGCAACTTCACGACTTGCGCTTGCACCGATACATCGAGTGCGGAAATCGGTTCGTCTGCAATGATGAACTCTGGGTCGAGAGCGAGTGCACGTGCAATCCCGATTCTTTGGCGTTGACCACCGGAGAATTCGTGTGGATAGCGGTTCGCGTGATCACGACTGAGTCCAACATCTTCAAGAAGTGTGTGGACACGTTCTTGGACTTCTTTTTTCGTCTTGTACAAACCGTGGATCTGCATCGGTTCAGCGATGATTTCAAACACCGTCGAACGCGGATTCAAAGACGCGTAGGGATCCTGGAAAATCATCTGCATCTTCCGTAAGAATTTTTGCCGCTCATTCTCGGACATACCATGCACGGATTGTCCTTCGTACGAAACTTCCCCTTCCGTCTTATTGTAGAGCCCTAAGATCGTGCGTCCTGCTGTTGACTTCCCGCAGCCAGACTCTCCAACAAGCCCAAACGTTTCACCGCGCTGGATTTCAAACGAAATGCCATCTACTGCTTTTAATGTTTGTTTACTACCGACGTCAAAATGACGCTTTAGATTTTCTACTGTTAACAATGCTTCGTTCGTCACGACGTCACCCCTTCTCGCACATGTGCAAATCGCCTCACCGCGCATAGTTCTTTTACAAACTTCGTTCCTTCTAACGTACAATATTCAATCGACTGACCGGTTGAAGGCGAATGAATCATCTGTCCGTTGCCAGAATAGATGCCGACGTGGCGCACATTGCCTTTCCCTTCGTCATTTGCAAAAAACAACAAATCTCCCGGAAGCCAGTCGTTCTCATCTTCCTTGTTTATTTCTATACCAGAAACTGCTTGGTCACTTGCATCTCGTGGAATTGTATAGCCGCAAGCACGCAGCATAGTAAAACTAAACCCGGAGCAATCATAACCGTAACTCGACATCCCGCCCCAAAAGTATGGGAGGTCTAGGAACTGGCTTGCTTCTTTTACCACTTCACTTCCCTCTCGTTTTGGGAAGCTATCACGTGAATTTGCTACTTCTATATCCTTGTTCCGGACAAGCATGTCCCCATGAGGCGTAAAAACTGTCGAGAATTCCTCCTCCGTATGACGAACAGGGAGAAATGTATTGAATGGTACGACAAGGAACGGTTGTTTCTCTAGTGTCCACAGCTGCGCCTTGTTTACAGCTATACGAGCAACTCCATTCGAAGCTGGTTCCTCCACCTCTGCTAATTGATGAAGTGGAACCCAGCCCGGATACCCGCGTTCATCTTTCTTTGATGGTTGCCACTCGCATATCACCTTTGCCCAGTTGCCTTCGATGGCGTCGACTTGCACAGGCTCGCCATACAAAAGCTGCGTTTGCACACGATTGCTATCACACAGGTCTAAGAGTTCTTCAAAGTCCAACTTCTCAAGCCATTTTGTCATTTTTACTGGTTGGTCGAAGCCGAACTGATCGATTTCGCGCGGAGACTGCGGTGAGGTCCAGACTGTTGCCACGGACACCGCACACACCCATTTTGTTTGAACGCCCATCTCTCTTCCTCCCTTTTCTTATTCCACTCCAGCTTGAAGCGTCAATGTTTTTGCGTCCGCATCAAGCACTGCATCAACACCGAGCGGAATCGCAAAATGTGGTTCACAATGTCCAATCTTGAAGCCACTGACGACTGGTTTCTCTAAGTTGCCTAAGTAGTGCCGTAATACCTCATCAAGTGTCAGTGAGACTTTTCGCTTCACTGGCTCTGCACGTGCGAAGTCACCGACCACAATGCCTGCTGCGTCCTTTAGCTTCCCTGCTTGGCGCAGTTGATTGAGTAACCCGTCTACACGGTACGGCTCTTCATCGACATCTTCTACCAACAATAGCTTTCCTTTTGTATCAATTTCATACGATGTTCCGAGCGAGTTTACTAGTAAAGATAGGTTGCCTCCAACGATTTCTCCCCTCGCTACACCACCTGTCAAAGTTGTCAGTGGTGCGATTTCTTCTGTGTACTGAAGTTCTATCGGCTCGAACAATTGGTTTAACTGCTTGCGGGAGAGCTCATGAAAGTTGTCAGTACCTACATCTGAAGCTAGCATTGGCCCATGGAAAGTGACGCTATTCGAAAACTTCCCAAAGACCGTATGTAAAATTGTAATATCACTGTATCCCCAAAGAATCTTTGGATGTTTCGTCATGAACTCTGTGTTGATTTGTTCTGCGTACCGGGCTGCTCCGAATCCACCACCTGCACAAATAATGCCTTTTACCTCAGGGTCTTGGAGTGCCTCATGTAGATCTGCTAGGCGCTCCTCATCAGTTCCTGCGAGATAGCCGTGAACACGTTCGACGGATTTGCCCATCTTGACCTTCAGTCCGAGCTCTTCTAAAAAAGGAAGAGCACGCTTCAAATTCTCTAAATTCGGCGGGCTCGACGGGGCAATAACGGCCACCGTGTCGCCTAGTTGCAATCGTTTTGGACGAATTCGCATCAGTTGTTCCTCCTTGTTCTGGTCTTCTGACGAGAAAGGACGAATCCCTTCCCCTAAGAAAAACAGAAGGGGCGCCACGTACTGTGGCGCACACCTCTATTCGTTTTTATCTGCCCATTTCAACTCGAGGTACCCGACTGGGTGACGCACGATGCCAGAAACTGACGGTTTTTCTAAGCTCACTTGGTTGTAGAAATGTATTGGGAAGATTGGCATTTCTTCAAACAATAACTCTTCCGCCTGCTTCAACAATTCCCAGCGCGCATCTGCATCTGTTTCTTGTTTAGCACTAGCAATCAGTCCGTCAAACTCTGCATTTGACCAACCTGTGCGGTTCATCGATGAACCTGTGATAAAGCTCTCAATTGCATTGACTGGATCTGCGTAGTCATGTAAAAACGAAGAACGAGACAGTTGGTACTTCAATTCTTTCTGTTCAGAAGCAAATACGCTCGCTTCAACATTTTGAAGTTTTGCATCCACCCCTAGTGCATCTTTAAACTGTGCTTGTAGTGCTTCTGCAATCTTTTGATGTGTATCCGACGTTGAATAGGTCAATGTTACTTCCGGAAGCTCTGTCCATCCCTCTTCCGCCATACCTTCTTCTAACAGTGTTTTTGCTTCAGCTGCATCTGGTGTAACAAGATCGCCGACTTCATCACGGAAGTCTCCGCCACTAGGTCCTGGGAATCCGTAGGAAACAAATCCAAGTGCTGGCTTCTCGCCATTCTTCGTAACAAACTCAACGATTTCTTGTTGGTTCACAGACATCGCAAAGGCTTTTCGTACTTTTGCGTTTGTAAATGGCTCCATTGTTGTATTGAAACGGTAGAAGTACGTGCCTGCTTGAGCTTCGTTGGATACTTCATCGCTCTCCAGAAGTTCTTCCGCCAATTCAGATGGTACAGCGGAAACATCTAACTCGTTCGACTGGTACATTTGGTATTCTGTGTTCGAATCGTTGACCATTGCCCACTCGACTTTATCGAGCTTCACAGTGTCAGCATCCCAGTAGTTTTCATTTTTCTCAAAGACCATTTTTGCATCATGTTCCCATTTAACCAGTTTGAATGGTCCGTTCCCTACAAACGACTCTGCTTCTGCAAACCACTTGTCGTTTTCAGTTGCCACCTTTTCATTGACCGGGAAGAAGCTCGGATTTGTGATGATATTTAGGAACGCATCAGTTGGTGCTGTTAATTTCACTTCAAATGTTTTTTCATCCACTGCTTGAATCGCCACATCTTCTGCTGCGCCTTCTCCTGTGTTGAACGCTTCTGCACCTTCAATGAAATAGCCAAGGAAAGCAGCAGGTGAAGCTGTATTCGGGTCTAGCATACGTGTCCATCCATAAACGAAGTCACCAGCTGTGACGGGGTCTCCATTTGACCACATCGCATCTTCACGTAGTTTAAATGTATACGTCAAACCATCATCGGAGACTTCAATTGACTCCGCTGTTGCTTCATGCGGAAGGTCATCTTCTCCTAGACGCGTCAATCCTTCCATCAAGTTGTTGAGCGCATTCCAAGAAACTGCATCAAATCCAACCGATGGATCAAATGTCGTAGGCTCATTTCCATTGTTAAGGTACAGTACTTTCTCTGCAGCTGTTTCTTCTCCGTCTGCCGGATCAGTGTTTGTTGCATCGTCCCCTGCCTCCTCGTTTGCCGTACACGCAGCAAGCATCAGCGCGAACACGACCGCAAGTGTAAGTAGTAACCACTTTTTCATAGTGTAAATCCCCCTTGTCCTCTTTTTATGTGAATGCACAGATGTGCGTTCATCCCCTTTGAATTGTTACTCTTGCCAAACCTTTTGCGCACGCTCGTCTTGTAACCAGCAATCCACTGCATGTGTAGTGGTCAGTGTCGTCGTTTCCGGATGAATATGTTCACACACCGTCATCGCAAATGGACAGCGCGCTGTAAACGGACAGCCTTTTGGTGGTGCAAACAAATCCGGTGGTGTTCCGTCGATCGGTTGCAATTCTTCTTCAAGTAAATCTAGCCGCGGCACAGATTTCAGCAACCCTTGTGTATAGGGATGTTGCGGTGTGTAGAAGATTTCCCGCTTGTCTCCGATTTCAATGATCTTTCCTGCATACATAACAGCGATGCGGTCAGCAATCTTCGCAACAACGCCTAAGTCATGGGTGATCAGAATAATCGAAACTCCTGTTTTAGCTTGGATTTCTTCAAACAACTCTAATATCTGCGCTTGAATCGTCACATCCAGCGCCGTCGTCGGTTCATCTGCAATCAACAGCTCCGGTTCACAGATGAGGGCGATTGCAATGACAATCCGCTGACGCATTCCACCTGAGAACTGGTGCGGATACTGCTTCAAACGCTCTGCAGGATTTGGAATCCCGACAAGGTGCAACATCGCGAGTGCTTTTTCCTTCGCTTCTTTCTTGGAAACCTTAAAATGGGTACGTACCCCTTCCATCAATTGTTCGCCGATGGACAGCGTCGGGTTAAGAGCGGTCATTGGGTCTTGGAAGATCATCGAGATGTCGACCCCTTGTATCTTGCGCAACTCTTTTTTCGAAAGTATTGTCAGTTCTTTTCCTTTGAACTGTACGGTCCCGTTTGAGATCCGTCCAGGCGGTTGGGGTATGAGCCCCATGATGGCGTTTGATGTGACCGACTTCCCACACCCGGACTCACCCACGATGGCAAGCGTCTCTCCTTTGTGTAAATCAAACGACACACCACGAACGGCTTGGACTTCTCCTCCATATGTGGTGAAAGACACGCGAAGGTCCTGTACTTCTAACACCTTTTCCGTCGATACGACTTTGCGGTGCCGCTGTGCGATCGGTTGAACATTGAGCACTTCCTGTTCAGCGCGTGTTGCGTCTTGCATCTTCTCGCGCTCCATCTCTTTAACTGCCGCAAGCTGTGGTTCATTATTCATCGTTGTCACCCCCTAAGCTTCGGATCCAGTGCGTCTTGTAAGCCATCCCCTAACACGTTAAATGCAAACATGGTCACGGAGATAAAGAATGCTGGGAAGAATAAGCGCCACCAGTCTCCCGATAAAATGACCGGTAAAGCGTCACTTGCCATCACGCCCCAACTCGCGTAAGGTGCTGAAACGCCGAGCCCTAAGAAACTCAAGAATGCTTCTGCAAATATGGCACTTGGTACCGTCAGTGTCATCTGTACGATGATGGGCCCCATTGTATTCGGTAATAGATTTTTGCGAATGATACGAGACGTTTTTGCCCCGAATGATTTCGACGCCGTGACGAACTCGTAGTTTTTGATTTGTAAGACTTGGCCACGTACAATACGCGCCATTCCGACCCACCCTGTGACGGTCAAAGCCACGATGATGGTCGTCAAACTTGGTCCCATCACAACCATTAATAAAATGACGACCAGTAAATGTGGCAACCCGTATAAGACTTCAATAATACGCATCATGATCGTATCCGCCTTGCCACCTTTGTAGCCACTGATTCCTCCGTAAATGATGCCGATGAAGAAATCAATGAGCGCTGCCATGATTCCAACAAAGAGAGAGATCCGGGCGCCGTACCAAGTTCGTGTGAATACGTCACGTCCCGCGTTGTCCGTCCCAAACCAATGCGACCAAGACGGCGGCTGATTTTGATTTGGATAATCGACTTGTGTCACAGAGTACGGCGACAAAATCGGACCGAAGATGGCGAGTAGTCCAAGCGCGATCAAGCTGATGAGTCCTGCCATCGCGAGCTTGTTTTTCCGCAGGCGTCGCCACGCATCTTTCCAATAAGAAAGGGAGGGCCGGACGACTGCTTCTGCTTGCTCAAGGTCTTTGTCTTTCTTTTGAAACCAGTCGTTTGGAATCGTCTCTCGGGTCACAGTTGCTTGCTGCAGGTTCGCCATTACGCATCTCCCTCCTTCTTATGTAGCTTAATCCGTGGATCCAACAAGCCGTAGACGATATCCACCAGGAATAACATGAATACTAAAAATGCACTGTAGAATACGGTCGTCCCCATGATGACGGGGTAATCCCGATTGTTGATGCTTTCCACGAAATACTTCCCCATCCCCGGGATCGCGAAAATCTTTTCAATTACAAATGTTCCTGTCAAAATTCCAGCAAGCATAGTCCCCATGATGGTGACTACTGGCATCAATGCATTTCGCAGGGCATGTCTCCCCACGATGCGCAGTGGGCTCAAGCCTTTTGCACGTGCCATTTTGATGTAGTCTTGCGTCAGTACTTCGAGCATCGAGGACCTTGTGAGCCGCGCAATAATAGCCATTGGACCGGTTGCAAGCGCGAGTACTGGAAGTATCATATGCAAAGGACTGGACCAGGTTGCTGGTGGAAGGATGTTCCAGTCAACAGCCAATTTTTGAATGAGTAATGTCGCGAGTACGAAGTTCGGAATCGAGATTCCGACTACAGCGAACGTCATCGCCATATAATCAATTACGCCATTGTGCCGCAGCGCTGCAAACGTCCCTAGTAAGATCCCCGAAATTACAGCGACTAAGATGGTCGTCATCCCGAGCTCGAAGGATATCGGGAATCCCCTCGCCAATAAGTCATTTACCGATTCATTCGGTTTTTTGATTGATGGACCAAAATCGAAAGTCACTATGGACTTCAAGTAGTACAAGTACTGCACAGGTAATGGTTCATCGAGTTTGTAGAACCGCTCTAAGTTTTGCTGGATTGCCTCGTTAGTCGTCCGCTCTTCATTGAACGGCGAACCTGGAATCGAGTGCATCAAAACAAATGTGAGTGTCGCGATAATCAAGATAGTCATGATCATCATTGCGAATCGTTTGAGTGTGTAACGAAGCATACGCTTCCCCCTTTGTTCCTGTAATGTACGCATCGCCAACTGGAAGTAATTCACTCTTTATGTAGTTTCCGTCTAGACACCCCCAACTTTAACAGAATATTTTGAATAGTACATCGGAATGTCGTCCTATATTTTCGCAAAACGAAATAGTACAAATTGGCACTTTTCAGAATGCAATCCATCTTTTTCCTTATTCAGACTAGCCGGAAAGTTTGAGGATAAATAAAAAAAATCACAAATCCCGGATAGTTAGGATTTGTGAAAGGAGAATTTTAGTTTGTTGAAGTGATAAGTTTTTTTGCTGGAACTTTAAATACATCTATAAGGTTTCGGAAGTACGTATTTTTTGAAATCCATTTTATTGTATAAAAGCCGACTATTCCACCTAGTGTGTTGGCAATCAAGTCGTTCACATCTACACTTCGAGCACTATTGAAAATAATGTACATCAGTAGTTGCACTATTTCTATACAGATACTGAACAGCAAACTACCGACTACGACCGGCTCCCACGAGATTTTATCTTTCCTCATCACTAACCATTGGTAGACGCCAAATGGAATGAACATAATGATATTCAATACAAATGTTGCTAAATCAATTGTTAGTATCGGGATTGGATTGATTCGGCTAAGCCAGGAAGTCTGATTTTTATACATTCCCCAGTTCACTTCAATTGGGAACGTGGTTAAAGCTAACACCGATAGTAGATAAATACCTAAAGTGATCAACGTGATGTATTGAAACACACTGTACCTCTCACTCTGTTTCTTTATCTTCCCCATCATCAAAATCAAATACACGACAAACAGTGGTCCCAAAACATACCATGCGTCAATAGTGGCTATATACGACCAAGACTCTTCCGTTTTCATTCTCATCCAACTCCTCTTCTTCAGATCAATCGCGTGTATGCTTTTTAGCTGATACACTAATTATTTCATTGAAATCTGAAGAAATAGGTAGGGAAATTCTTAAGGATTTCTAAATTCTTTCTTTACCAATCAAATCCAATTATGATACGATAGGCAAAATCAAAATGCGTGGAAGAGACTAGTACATACCATACGCCTTTCAAAGAGAGCTCCGGTTGGTGAGAAGGAGTAAGGGCTGGGTATCGAATCAAACCTCTGAGCATTGCACCGGAACTGTGAAGGGATGGTGTAACGGGCGCTCCCGTTATAGAGCTTAGGTATATACCGCAATGACGGTCGTACCGAATGAGGTTTGTGTAGCAATGCATAAACAAATAGAGGTGGCACCACGAGAGAATCTCGTCCTCAAGACTAATCGTCTTGAGGGCGGGATTTTTTTATTTTAGGGGGAATGAACATGAACACTTGGAAGAATAGGAGTCTACTATAGACCCCTCCTAAAAAAATCATTAATCTTTTCTACCCCGTTAGTTAAACAATATCGCTTACTTCTGTTCAGCTCGTTTATAAAATTTCAGGTATCTCCTTCACCCTATCTTTTATTGTACTCCAACTAAACAAAGCAGAAAATTTGTTAAACGTTTTCGGCGAGTGGTAACATGGACAAACTTAGGTAACTATTGAGGAGGATCCGTAATGGTAAATGAAGTGATTTTGGACGATTTTTCTTTGAAGGTAACTGGTTTTGAACAGGGAGTCTCCACAAACAGTCCCGGAAAAAAAGCAAAGACGATTCGGTTTGATTTCGAAGTACGGGGCGGGAATGAGTACCACGACGTCACGGTCCATTTATACAAAAATACATTTGATGTAAAGGTCCCTGAACTCGATTTGAGCTTCAGAGGAACCATCAACAATTATTCTACTTCACGGACTGATTTCACAGATGAAGATTCTTCATCACTATTCAGCCTGGAGCTGATTGAAATTGGGTAGAGAAAATCGACTGAAATTAAGCATCCTGGATCAATCACCTGTATCCGCTGGCAAAACACCCGCTACAGCTTTGCAGGCTTCTATGGAGCTCGCAAAAAGTGGTGAACAGTTCGGGTACACGCGGTATTGGATTGCCGAGCATCACGATTTTACCGGACTGTCCTGTTCGGCGCCGGAAGTGATGCTGGGCTACATTGGGGCACACACCAAAACAATCCGTATCGGAGCAGGGGCGGTATTGCTTCCGCATTATAAACCGTACAAGGTTGCTGAAGTCTATAATATGCTAGCGACCCTGTTTCCTGGCAGAATTGATTTAGGGATCGGAAGGGCTCCGGGCGGATCAGCGGAAGTGACGATGGCTCTCTCGGAGAATTATTTGCAAAATGTTTATAAATTGCCGGAATCCTTTAAAGAACTTTTGCATTTCCTCAAAGATGATTTTCCGGAAGATCATATGTATTCAAAAGTATCTGCAGCGCCGCTTCCGGAAATTTCTCCTAAACCATGGCTTCTCGGGACAAGTAGTAAAAGTGCCAAGCTTGCTGCAGAGAATGGAAGCGCCTATGCATTCGGTCATTTTATGAGCGATAAAGAAGGGCCGGAAATCCTTAAAACCTACGAAGAAAATTTTCAACCGGGTTTATCCCAACAACCGGAATCAATCATAGCCGTGTCTGTCATTTGTGCAGAAACGACCGAAAAAGCTGAACACTTGGCAAAGAGTGGTTTTCTCTGGAAATTAAAAATGGTAAAAGGGGAAGGTAGCGTTGGGGTCCCTTCACTAGAAGAAGCCGAACACTATCCATATACAAGCGGAGATCAACAAGAAATTGAAGAGATGCGGCGCAAAATGATCATCGGCAATCCACAAGAAGTACGGGAGCAGCTTGAACAGTTACAATCCATCTACCACACTAATGAATTCATGATCCTTACTATCACTCATGACTATATGGATCGCTTACAGTCGTATAAATTGATTGCTGAAGAACTCTTGTAATAAAAACAACCAGTTAATTAAAGGCTAACTGGTTGTTTTTCTATTTAGCTGATTACATTTTGATGCTCTCCTCACACCTTTTTATATCCTAACTTCCAAAGATAGCAACATACTGATTTTGCAAACCAAATCTATTACCCGACCATGCTAAAGTATTCAAAACATACCCTAAAGAATCCGCATTATATCGCCCCGCAATTTTCTGATAGGCCAACAACTCAAACTGTTGATTGTAATCAAAATCTACAGGATACAACCCACTAAGCGGATTTACAAATCCAGTGATCGGACTCTTCAGCTTTCCATTTTCATCATAGATTTCATCTAAATACTCGCTGCCTCTTGCTGAAATGTCAATAATGATTGAGAGAGACATCGACCTCCATTTAGACTTGCCTAAGATGACTGAGGGTATCCTGCTCGCTAAAATACTCCTATTTTAACGATTGTACATAAGCTTCCATTCCTTGCAGACGAAGCTTACATGCTGGGCACTCCCCACATCCATCCGCAATTATTCCGTTATAACATGTCAATGTTTTTTGACGCACAAAGTCAAACGCACCTAGCTGATCTGCTAAAGCCCATGTTTCTGCTTTATCGATCCACATGAGTGGCGTATGTATAACAAATGATGTATCCATCGACAAATTTAATGTGACATTCAATGATTTTACAAAGGCATCGCGACAATCTGGATAGCCACTAAAATCGGTTTCACATACACCTGTCACAATATGCTTCGCGCCAATTTGGCTTGCTAAAATCCCTGCGAAGGATAAAAAAACTAAATTACGACCTGGTACAAACGTAGATGGGAGCTCGCCTTCCTCCCCTTCTTTTATTTCGATATCGTCTCGCGTTAACGCATTCGGTGCCAACTGATTCAAGAGCGACATATTTAAAATATGATGTCGTACGTTCAACTCCTGGGCAATTTGTTTAGCACATTCAATTTCGAGTGCATGGCGTTGTCCATAATCAAAAGTTACGGCTTCTACCTCTTTAAAGTTTTTTAAAGCCCAAAACAAACATGTTGTACTATCTTGCCCGCCACTAAACACAACAACGGCTTTATCATGTTTCATTATTTTTTCTCCTCTTTTTGCAAGCAAAGTTTAGTAAATTGAAAAATTAGCGATTATCAATTTTTTCAGGATATAAATCATGATTCATTAAACGATAGTTTGCTATTTCTTCATATTTTGTACCTGGACGACCGTAGTTGCACCATGGATCGATTGAAATACCTCCACGTGGTGTAAACTTGCCCCATACTTCAATATAGCGAGGATCTAAAAGTTTAATTAAATCATTCATAATAATATTTACACAATCTTCATGGAAATCACCGTGGTTGCGGAAACTAAATAAATATAATTTCAACGACTTACTTTCCACAATTTTTTTATCTGGAATATATGAAATATACATCGTTGCAAAATCCGGTTGCTGCGTAATCGGACAAAGACTTGTAAACTCTGGGCAATTAAATTTCACAAAATAATCACGGTCTATATGTAAATTGTCAACAGACTCTAAAACTTCTGGTGCATATTCAAATGTGTACTTCACATTTTGATTCCCTAATAATGTTAAATCCTCTAATCCTTCTTTTTGGTGACGACCAGACATAAAAAAACCTCCTTAAGTTAATACCGTAGTATTTCAAGGAGGGCTAACTATAACGACTCTAAATAATCTAGTAGAGACATAAAAAAGCCACATCCGATATGGACATGGCGAATTGTCATGTTTCCATAGTTTTTTATAGAGGGTATCAGCTATGAACCTCTCCTGAACAACTCAGGTATTTCATTAGTGTTCATTGTATTATATATAGTAGTACCTGTAAATCAATATTTTAACATGATACTTTTCTAGAATAATGTGAATTCATTTCATACTAAACTCAAGATTTCTCCACATTTGCCTATCATTTTACAGCCCAGACTTACACCCCTCTTTTATTTCCCCAGATGAGAGTATGCAGTTGTGGCAGTACTTTAACATCATTTAATTGTTCATCCATCATCACTTGATCAATGAGCATTTCATACTTTGCCAATAGATGATTTGCTAATTGTCCAGTGTCTGAAGTGGTAATATCATCATTTCCGACTTGTAAATAAAGGGGGATGTCTGGGTATCGTTGATGTACATCTTTGGCATACTCATAATCCTCTTGATTAAAGATAACGATTTTTAGGGACATATGTTGATTACCATTTCGAATTTTCAACTTCTCTAAAATAGTAGACAGCATCGAAAAATTTGTGGTCATACCAGAGCTAGGTGGCTTTGGTGAAATTGTTAATTCATCGATGTCGTATAGCCAATCCTGCCACTTACTTCCTTGCGTCTCTACCCCAATTTTTATATTATTTTGTTTTAAAATCGCAATCAGTGCACCTAGGTTGGAAAGAAGTGCTGGATTTCCTCCTGAAATTGTGACAAATGAAAACCTATTTCCACCAACACGTTTCAACTCTGTCCAAATATCCTCGGCCGTCATTTGCACGATTAAATGCTTGCCGCTGCCGTCCCATGTAAATGACGAATCGCACCAAGAACAGGCATAATCACATCCAGCTGTGCGTACAAACATCGTTTTCTGACCTATTACCATGCCCTCGCCTTGCATTGTAGGACCAAAAATTTCAATTACAGGGACTTTACTCAACTTCCATCCATTCCCTTCTTGCTTCAGCATAGCTCGTAGGCGTTTCATATAGCTTTACAAACTCTACACGTGCGCCATCATACCGTTGCTCCTTTTGCAAAGCACCATGTAATTCTTCATAAATCCAAACAACAATATTTTCAGCTGTTGTATTCATCGGAGGTAGCGTTTCATTGATATAATGATGGTCCAAATACGTTTCGATTTGCTTCCACATTTCCTTAATTTCTCCAAAATCAATCATCAATCCTCGATCGTCCGTATAACCGCTTAAGCCTAAAATCACACGATACGTATGACCATGTAGATTTTTACACTTTCCCTCATAGTTATGGAGATGATGTGCGGCGTCAAACGTAAACTCTTTACTGACAAGTACACGATTTGCATGATACTTCAATTGACTACTTTTAATATCCACATCGATTTTTTGTAGCTTATCGACAATTCTAAATTCAGGCATATGTTAAAATCTCCTTCAGCTTATAAATATAAAAAACTCCCTCGTAAAATGTTTCCGACACTTTCCAAGAGAGGCGCTATGATTCGTTCTATTAAAACATAGGAAGAAAACATAAGAAAATCCGGCCAAAAACCCTGGCCGGACCTTTTTGAACTATTTCACATCTGATATTTGATAGTGGGCTCCGGAT